>DASUOA010000108.1:0-2936 GCA_036276895.1 Arenimonas sp.
CGAAGTCGGCCGACACCGCGCGTACCAGATCGTCCTGGCGGGCGCGGATCGCCTTGTCCAGGCGCGCCAGGTCGGCCATGCGCTGCGCGTAATCGGGAGCGCGGCGCTGCCAGGCGGTGCGCAGACGCTGCAGCAGCGGCTGCAGATGCTGTTCGGGGGCTTCGGCGTGGTCCATCGCCGCAGTCTAGCGCGGTAGCAGCGGTAGACCGTGTTCGTTGCGCTGCTCGGCCACGGCCTGGTCGGCGATCTGCTCGCGCAGGGGGCGGCCCGACAAAGCCAGTGGCTTCTCGTCGCGCGTGGCGCGCAGCGCATTGGCAAACGCGATCTGGGCCCGGGTGGCGTCGCCCTGCAAGGCAAAGGACTGCCCCAGCAGCTCCCAGGCCTCGCTGCCGGCGCCGTGGGCCAGCGCCCGGTGCAGGAAGTCGTCGGCCTTGCCCCACAGCTGCTGTTGCAGGCAGAGGCGACCGAGCCCGGTCAGCAGTGCCGGTGACTCCGGGTGCGCAGCCAACCAGGCCTCGCCGCTGGCCAAGCGGCCGCCGGCGCTGCTCGCGGGCAGGCGGCAGAAGCGCGCTACCCAGTCCTCGTCCCAATGCTGAGTCAGGGCGGTGGCGAGCGCCTCGATGCCTTCGTTCTCGCGGCCGATCGCAACGGTGCGCTCGGCATAGGCACCGGCGACGGCCGGCAGTTCCTGCAAGCGGCGCGGGGTCGCCTGCCAGCGCTGGGCCAGGGTGTCGCTACCGAGGGCTTCGCGCAGCGAGGCTGCGGCCAGGCGCAATTCCAGCGCTGCCAAGGCTTCCGGTGGCAGCGCCTGTTCGCGGCGCAGGCGATCCAGCGCCGGCGTCGCCTGATGGCCGCGGCCGAGTGCGAGTTGCGCTTCGATCTGCAGCAGCAAGCCGCTGGGTGGCAGTGTGGGCTCGCCAAGCCCGCGCAGGGTGACCAGTGCATCTTCGGGCCGGCCCTGTCCCAGCAGCCGCGTGGCCTGCTCCAGCGCGGCCGCCTGCGCGTCGTGCGTCGCCAGTTCGGCCTGCAGGCGTGCACTGGCCTCAAAATCACCGCGGGCCTCGGCGGCGCGGCGCGCACCGAGCAGCGCCGGGCTGCGCGCCTGTGGGTCCTGCGCGGCCTTCTCCAGCAGATCGCCCGCGCGGCGCCAACGACCTTGTTGAAGCGCTTCGAGTCCGGCGATCAGGCGGTTGCGGGCCTGCCGCTGGCGATGTTGGCGCCAGGCCTGCAGCGGCAGCCGCGCCAGCCACCACAGGGCCCATAGCGCCACCCATAACACGATCCACACCGCCAGCGCGAAGGCGACGCTGGTGGTGATGGTCTGGCCGCGCATGCGCACGATCAGCTCGCCCGGGTCGCTGGCCATCCACTCCCAGGCCAGTGCACCGACTAATGCCAGCAGCAACCACCAGAGCAGGGTGCGATAGAGGTTCATGGCGTCGGGCGCGCCGGGCGGCGCAGTTCGCGCAACTGTTCGAGGGTGCGACCCAGGGCCGGCCAGCTCGGGCTCAGCGATTGCCCGGTCAGCGTGCGCAACTGCTGCTGCTGTTCGCGCAGCGCGGCGCTGTCGGCGTAGAGCCGGCTCAGCCAGCCGCCGATGCGCTGCAAGCTCGCGTAGAAGCGCGTGTCGTCGCGTTGCTCGAGGGCGGTGCGGGCCAGCGCCAGTTCCAGCGCCAGTGCGGCTTCACCGCTGCTGCGTTCGGCCGGCGCAAGCAGGTCCTGTTCGCCGCTGGCCCGCACCTGCACCAGGGCATCGAGCAGGCGACCGAGGCCGTCGCGCGGTGTCGTTTCCTCCGCCTCGCGTTCGCTGCTGGCCAAGCGTGGCAAGGCCGCTTCCAGTGCATCGAGCTTGTGCCGCGCCAGCGTGCGCGGATCGGCCGGTAGGCTGCGCAGGGCGGCCAGCTCGTCGGCCAAGGTCTGACGCAGGTTGACTAGTTCCGGGTCGGTCAGCGCTGCCAGTGCGGCTTCAGCCAAGGCGGTGGCGTGGATCGCGCCGGCGACATCGCCGGCGATGCCGAGCCGGGTCTGCGCCAGGCCGAGCAGCAGCTCGGCCTCGTCGAGGCGCAGGCTGTCGCGGTTTTCCGGGCGATGCTCGGCGAGCTGCTTGAGGTTGTCTTCGACGATCGCGGCGCGCTGGCCGAGGCCGAGCATCTCCTCGCGCAGCAGGTCGGAGCGCGAACGCGCGTCATTGAAGCGCTGTTCGAGATTCTGCTGGCCGCGACGCAGGTTGGCGAGCTCACTTTCGGCGTCTAGCAAGCGGCGATCCAGGGCCGTCGGGCTGGTCTCGTCGCTGGCCTCCAGCGCGATCTCGGCGACCTGCATCGCCTGCCACTGCCGGTACAGGTACCAGCCGCCAGCGACCATCGCCGCAAGCGTGATCAGCCACGGCCAGGGCGATGCGCGGCGAGGCCTGCGGACGGGAGTGGCGGGCGTTTCGGGGAGTGCTTCCACGGGCGAAATCACGGCAACGGAGCTGCGCTCATCGTACCGGAAGGCTCAATGCAGCGGCATGTTGCGATACCGCCGCGAGCAGGCTCCGCGGCTGCGCATCCTCCGCCAGTCGCACCTTGACGAAGCCCTGGGCCTGCAGCTTCGAGCGCAATCGCGGGCTGCTGGCGACCGCGGGTTGGCGCTGCAGGCGCGCGCGCAAGGCCGGAGGCCATTGCGTCCAGGCGACGTCGAACGCTTCGCCGCTGCTGACCAGCAAAGCGGTGTGCGGCGGCAGTCGCAGCGCCGCGTCGAGACGCGCGGATGGAATCTGCCGCGGCTGCCGTCGATAGACCTCGGCGACGTGCAATGCGGCGCCGCGTTCGCGCAGGGTGGTGGCGATTACGCCGCGGCCACCCGGCGCCGTGACCAGTCCTACGGTGCGGCCGGCGATGCCCTGCAGTTCCGGCATCGCCAGCAAAGATTCGCTGTTGGCGCCGTGCTGCGGA
>DASUOA010000109.1:0-3206 GCA_036276895.1 Arenimonas sp.
GCCGTCGCGCCGACGAGGCGACGCGTATCCGCCAGGCGCTGGATGTCGCTTCGACCAGCGTGATGGTCACCGACAACGATTTCTGCGTGCTCTACGCCAACCACGCATTGGCCCAGATGATGCGCGCCGCCGAAGCCGACATCCGCCGCCAGCACCCGGCCTTCCGCGCCGAATCCCTGCTCGGCTGCGGCATCGATGGGCTGTTCGAGAATCCGGCGCAGCAACGCAAGCTACTGGCCGATCTGCGCCAGCCGCAGAAGTCGGTCGAGGAGATCGGCGGCCGCAGCATGGAGCTGGTTATCACGCCAGTCATCGCTGACGACGGCAAGCAACGCCTCGGTTTCGTGGTCGAATGGAAGGACCGCACCGCTGAAATCGCCGTCGAGCGCGAGATCGCCCAGGTGGTGCGCGCCGCCGCCGATGGCGATTTCTCGCAGCGCATCCGCCTCGATGGCAAGCAGGGCTTCGTGCGCGTGCTCTCGGAGAACGTCGACCACCTGCTCGAGGCCGCCGACCTCGCGCTGAACGAATTGCAGGCGGTGCTGGCTGCGCTGGCCGAGGGCGACCTGACGCGCAGCATCCGCATCGAGTTCGAGGGCCGCTTCGGGCAGATGAGCGACAACGCCAACCGCACCGTCGCACAGCTGGGGTCGATGATCCGGCAGATCCAGGGCAGCGCTTCGACCATTGCTACCGCGGCATCGGAAATCGCGTCCGGCAATGCCGACCTGTCCACGCGTACCGAAGAACAAGCCGCGAATGTCGAGGAGGCCGCCTCGTCGATGGAGGAGTTGACCTCGACAGTGAAACAGAACGCCGCCAACTCGCAGGCGGCGCGGCAACTCGCAGCCGGTGCCGCCGATGTCGCCAACCGCGGCGGCCAAGTGGTTGGCCAGGTGGTGGAGACGATGTCGGCGATCAATGCCGACTCGCAGAAGATCGCCGAGATCATCGCCGTCATCGACGGCATCGCCTTTCAGACCAACATCCTCGCGCTCAATGCCGCGGTCGAGGCGGCCCGTGCCGGCGAGCAGGGCCGCGGCTTCGCCGTGGTCGCCTCGGAAGTGCGCGCGCTGGCGCAGCGCTCGGCCTCGGCGGCGAAGGAGATCCGCGCCCTGATCGACGAATCGGTGGGCCGAGTCGAGTCCGGCGCCGAGCTGGTCGACCAGGCCGGCAAGACGATCGCCGAAGTGGTGGCCGCGGTGCACAAGGTCAGCGACCTGGTCGCCGAGATCGCCGCGGCCTCGCAGGAGCAGTCGGGCGGCATCGAGCAGGTCAACCACACCATCGCCCACATCGACGAAGCGACACAGCAGAACGCCGCCCTGGTCGAGGAGGCCTCGGCGGCGGCCAGGACCATGGAGCACGAGGCCGACGGCCTGGCCAAGGCGGTATCGAGCTTCCGCCTAGGCTGACGCGCCGGAGACGCCGTCGATTGGGCCGACGGGCGCCGGGAGAGTAGAATCGCCCTCCCGATGACCTTCGCTCCCGGCCAACGCTGGTTCTCCAGTGCCGAACCCGAACTCGGGCTCGGCACCGTCCTGCGCCTGAACGGCCGCCAGGTGCAGATCGTCTTCACCGGCAGCGGCACCGTGCGCATGTACGCGATCGGCCAGGCGCCGCTGCTGCGCGCCGCCTTCCGGGTCGGCGAGCGGGTGCGCGTCGGCGGCTGCGAAAAGCGGGTCGACGCGGTCGAGGAGCAGGGCGACCACCTGCACTACCGTTGTGACGGCGCCATCCATTTCTAAGGCGAGCTCGAAGCCGAGCAGCCGGTGTCGCAGGCCGACTCGCGACTGCTCTCGGGCCGCGTCGACCGCAACGACCAGTACGAATTCCGCCGCGAGTTGCTGCAACGTCGCGCCGCGGCGCGCGCGCATCCGGGCTGGGGCATTCTCGGCGCGCGCATCGACCTGATTCCGCACCAGCTGCGCGTCGCCGAGATCGGCATGGAGCGGCGGCCACCTCGGCTGCTGCTGGCCGACGAGGTGGGCCTTGGCAAGACCATCGAGGCCTGCCTGATCGTGGCGCAGATGCTCGCTGCCGGCCGCGCCCGGCGGGTGCTGGTGCTGGTGCCCGAGAGCCTGGTCAACCAGTGGTTTGTCGAACTGCTGCGCCGCTTCAACCTCGCCTTCGCCATATACGACGAGGAGCGCTGCGAGTCGATCGAGCTCTCCGACAAGCGCAGCAATCCGTTCGAGGACGAGCAATGCGTGATCGCCTCGGTCGACTGGCTGGCCCGCCACGACAAGCGCGCGCAGCAGGCGATCAAGGCCGGCTGGGATCTGCTGCTGGTCGACGAGGCGCACCACCTCGAATGGCAGGAGGACGGCGCCAGCGCCGGCTATCACCTGGTCGAAGATCTCGCTGCGCGCACGCCCGGACTGTTGCTGCTGACCGCGACGCCCGAGCAGCTCGGCCTCGGCGGCCACTTCGCGCGCCTGCGCCTGCTCGACCCGGCGCGCTACCGCGATCTCTCCGCTTTCCGCGCCGAAGCCCAGAGTTATGTCGGCCTCTCGGCGCTGGCGCAGCGGCTGGTCGAGGGCCAATCACTGACCGCCGACGACCGCGCCCGCCTCGCGACGCTGTTCACCGATGAAGCCGACGAACTCGATACGCGCCTGCAGCGCATCGCCGACGGTGACGCCGGCGAGCGCGAAGCCCTGCTCGGCGAGCTGGTCGACCGCCACGGCACCGGCCGCGTCATGATCCGCAACCGACGCGCCGCGGTCGGCGGCTTCCCGCGCCGCGTCGCCCACCTCAGCACCCTGCCCGCCGGCGACGACCCCACCGTGCTGCGCCGGCTGTGGGCCGAGTTCGCGCACGATGTCGGCCTGCATGACGACGACGAGCCGGTGCACGACTTCGCGCGCGATCCGCGCATCGAATGGCTGCTGTCGACGCTCGATGCCGTGGCGCCGGGCAAGGTGTTGCTGCTGTGCCGCTCGCGCGCCAAGGTGCAGGCGCTGGAAGAAGCGCTGCGGCTGCGCTCGGGCCTGCCGGTGGCGCGCTTCCACGAAGACATGAACCTGCTGCAGCGCGACCGCAATGCCGCCTACTTCGCCGATCCGGATGGTGCGCGGCTGCTGGTCGCCAGCGAGATCGGCGCCGAGGGCCGCAACGTCCAATTCGCGCAGCACCTGGTGCTGGGGGACCTGCCGCTGCATCCGGACATGCTCGAACAGCGCATCGGCCGCCTCGACCGCATT
>DASUOA010000110.1:0-3129 GCA_036276895.1 Arenimonas sp.
CACGCTTGACGCTCCGGGCGAACCTGACTTGTCGACCATGATCCCGTCTTCAGTGAACTATGTTTCGCATAATGTACATTGGTGATCATTTGTATAGTATAAGAAACACATTGTTTTGGAATGGCCGCGTTGAAACCTAGAAACTTTTTGCCCGATGATCCTACGCAGACGCCGGCCGCCGCCCGGCTGGGCGCGGCCTTGCACGCGCGGCGAAAGGCGCTCGGCGTGAGCATGACGGCCGCGGCGGAAGCCGCCGGAATCTCCCGCGTCACTTGGCATCGCATGGAAAAGGGTGAGCCGTCGGTATCACTGGGGGCCTGGCTGGCGGCAGCTTCGGTGCTTGCGCTCGACGTGGTGCTGGTTGATCCGATTGAGAAGGCCAAGGCCGCCTCGGTCGATCATCGTGGCTGGATTCCCGCGCGTATCCGCATTGCGGACTACCCGCAGTTGCAGCGGCTAGCCTGGCAGGTGCACGGGGTGGACGCGTTGGCGCCGGTCGAGGCCTTGGGCATCTACGAGCGGAACTGGCGGCATCTCGACGTGACCGCGCTGGATGCGTCGGAGCGCGATCTGATCGACGCGCTCAAGGCTGCGTTTGGCGAGGGCGCTGAACGTGTTTGAGCGCGCCCAGCATCGTCGAATCGCGGCCGTGCTCACTCGGCTCGATGCCGACTTTCTGCGGAGCCATCATTGTTACTTCGGTGGCGGTACGGCGATCGCCATGCGTTACGGTGAGTACCGCGAATCGGTCGACATCGACCTGCTGGTTTCGGATTCCGATGGTTATCGGGCATTGCGGCAGCGGCTGGCGGGTGCGCGCGATGTGTCGGCGCTGCTTCGAGCGGGGGCGGAGTTGCCAGAGCAGGCCAGGGAAGTCAGGGCCGATCAGTACGGCATCCGTGCCACCTTGGCGGTGGAAGCACGGCCGATAAAGTTCGAGATCGTGCGCGAGGCGCGCATCGTGCTCGACGCGCCATCCGCGATGGACACGGTTTGCGGCATCGCCACGCTTACACCGCTGGATCTCGCCGCCTCGAAGCTGCTGGCCAACTCCGATCGTTGGAACGACGATGGTGTGTTCAGTCGTGACGTGATCGACCTTGCGATGATGGCGCCGCGTCGTCTGTTGTTGCTCCGGGCGATTGCCAAGGCGGAAGCCGCCTATGGCGATGCCATTCGCGCTGATCTGGGCAAGGCGCTGGATCGGATTGCCCGGCGCGATGGCTGGTTGGAGCGCTGCATGCAGGCGATGGCGATGAGCTTGCCGAAGGCGGTGCTTTTGCAGCGGCTGCGAGCATTGAGGCGCGTGCTGGACTAGGTAGCGACGACTGACTGCGTCGGCGGTGGCGCTGGCGGCAGCTTGGTCTGCTCACCCATAATCGCGCCTTTCCCGCCCCGCCATCCCCATGACCTGGCAAGCCTGGCTCACCGTCGCCGTCATCCTTGCCACCTTGGGCCTGCTGCTGTGGGAGCGATTCCCGCCGGCGCGGATCATGCTGGGCGCGGTGACGGTGCTGGTGCTGACCGGGGTGCTCGGGCCGATGCGGGCGCTGGCGGGCTTCGTCAATCCGGGTGTGCTGACGGTGGCGCTGCTGTTCGTGCTGGTGGCGGCGCTCAAGCGTAGTGGCGCGATGTCGGGCGTGGCGACGGCGGTGCTGGGGCGTTCGTCGGGTTTGCTGATGGCGCAGGCGCGGTTGCTGTTTTCATCGGCGGGGCTGTCGGCCTTCGTCAACAACACACCGGTGGTGGCGACCCGGGCGTCGGCGGTGGTGCACTGGTCGCGCGACAGCCGGATTCCAGCCTCGAAGCTGCTGCTGCCGATGAATTACGCGACGATTCTCGGCGGCCTTTGCACCTTGATCGGCACCAGTACCAATCTGGTGGTGGCCGGTCTGGTCAAGGCGCATCCAGAGTTGCCCGAGCTGCACTTGTTCACGCCCTTGCCGGTGGGGATTTGCGTGGCGCTGGTCGGTATCGGTTTCCTGCTGCTGGCCAGCCGCTGGTTGCTGCCGGTGCGGCGGACCTCGGTCGAGCAGGTGCGCGATGCGCGCGAGTTCGCGGTGACGATGCAGGTGGAGGCGGGTGGGCCGCTGGTCGGCAAGCGCATTGATCACGCCGGGCTGCGCCACCTCGGAGGTTCGTTTCTTGTCGAGCTGGGTCGCGGTGGCGAGCTGCTGGTGGCGGTGACGCCGGATACGGTGCTGCGTGGTGGCGACCGGCTGGTGTTCGTCGGTGGCAGTGATTCGGTGGCGGAGCTGCGGCGCATCGCGGGCCTGCGTTTGGCCGACGAGCAGGACTTCGATCCGTTTGCCGATGGCGGCCGCCGGCATCTGGTGGAGGTGGTGCTGGCACAGCTGTCGCCGCTGGTGGGCAAGACGCTGCGCGAGGCGAAGTTCCGCGACAGCTATGGCGCGGCGGTGCTGGCGCTGTCGCGACATGGCCAGCGCCTGCACCAGAAGCTCGGCGAGGTGGCGCTGCATCCCGGCGATACTTTGCTGCTGGAGACGACGCCGGCCTTCCTCGAGCAGCACGCGGAGTCGCATGATTTCCTGCTGGTCAATCGCATCGACGACCTGCAGCCGGTGCGCCGTGGTTTGGCAGCGCGGGCCTTGTCGGTGTTGCTGGCGATGATCCTCGCCAATACCGTGTTCGGCGTCGACATCCTGCTGTCGGCGGCGTGCGCGGCGGTGTTGGTGGTGGTGCTGGGCTGTGTCGACTGGCGCGATGCGCTGCGCTCGATCGACGTGCCGTTGCTGACGGTGATCGCCTGTTCGTTTGCCCTCGGCGCCGCGACCGAGGTGACGGGCCTGGCCGCTGAGGTGGCCGGGCAGTTGCTGGGATTGGCCAGCGCCGATCCGTTCTGGACGCTGGTGCTGGTTTACGTGGCGGCGGTGCTGTTCACCGAGTTGCTGACCAATAACGCGGCGGCGGTGTTGGTGTTTCCGATCGGCCTTGCCGCGGCGGCGCAGCTCGGGGTGTCGGCGATGCCGTTTGTGATGGCGGTGATGGTCGGCGCCTCCTGCGGCTTCATCACCCCGATCGGCTACCACACCAACCTGATCGTGTACGGCCCTGGCGGTTACCGCTTCAGCGACTATATCCGCCTCGGTGCGCCGCTGAATCTGGTGG
>DASUOA010000111.1:0-4821 GCA_036276895.1 Arenimonas sp.
CGCATTGGCACCGCCTTCAAGGCCTCCTCGACGATCGCCGGGTCGACCATGTCGGTTTCGATCAGCCCAGGGGCAACGCAATTGACGGTGATCTCGCGCTTGGCGAGCTCGATCGCCAGCGCCTTGCTGGCACCGATGATGCCGGCCTTGGCGGCACTGTAGTTGGTCTGGCCACGATTTCCGGCAATACCGGATACCGAAGCGAGCGTCACGATCCGCCCCGGCTTGCGGCGGCGAACCATTGGCATCACCAGCGGCTGCAACACGTTGTAGAAGCCGTCGAGATTGGTGTGAATGACGCTGTCCCATTCTTCGCCACTCATCGCCGGAAAGGCATTGTCACGGGCGATGCCCGCATTGCAGACGACGCCGTAGTAGGCGCCATGCGCCTCGACATCGGCACTCAGCGCCGCGTTGCAGGCGGCGCGGTCAGCAATGTCGAACGCGAGCAAGCGCGCGTCCCTGCCGAGGCTGCGGATTTCCGTGGCGACAACTTCGGCCAAGTCGTGCCGGCCGCGATAGTGGACGACGATATCGAAGCCATCGGCGGCAAGACGCAAGGCGATAGCGCGACCGATGCCACGACTGGCGCCAGTGACGAGGATGCTGCGGGTGCTCATGGGGACGGTTTCTCTTGCAGATAGGCTTGCGGATTCGGGGGCTCGTAGACCGAGACATTGGCGCTGGCGATGACCTCGTCACCATCGAGCAGGCGACAAGCGAACATACCCAGCCCGTTGTCGCCAAACAGTTCGCACTGCGCCTCGACGCGCAGGCGCATGCCATAGCCGAAATGACTGCGGCTGCACTGGTATCTGCGGGTGCCGAGCAGGAAGCCGGGCTTGACCGCCTCCCCGCGTGCCAAAGCGCCCTGCCCGGCCCAGGCTGCGATGGCCTGGGCCATAAACTCGATACCGGTCCAGGCCGGCACGCCGGCGTCTTCGGCGAAGGGGTGCTCGTGTCCGATCAATGCCTCGGCATGCACGAAGTCCGCACCGCTAGCCAGCACACGCTGCAACCACAGCATTTCGCCGCGATGCGGCACCAGCGGCGCGATCGACTCGGTGGTCATCACTCCGCCCCCAGCACCAACGCGGCATTACTGCCGCCAAAGGCGAACGATTGGCTGAGCGCATAGCGCAGCGCACGCCCGCTGCTCTCACCGGGCGAAACCAGGTGCAATCCCGGAAGGTCGGGGTCGGCCTCACCATCCCACCAGTGCGGCAGCCGCCGCCGCTGCGGATTCTCGGCCAGGCTGATCCAGCACAGCGCCGCCTCAATGGCACCCGCTGCGCCCAGCGCGTGGCCGGTCAGCGGCTTGGTCGAGCTCATCGGCGTATCGGCTGGCAGCAGGCGGTTCATGACCATGGCCTCCATGGCATCGTTGTGGGGTGTCGCGGTCCCATGCAAATTGACGTAGTCGATTGCGGCCGACGTGATTCCGGCGCGCCGCAGCGCATCGTCAATGGCCGACTCAGCACCGCGACCGGTGGGGTCCGGTGCCGACATGTGATGCGCGTCCGAAGATTCACCCCAGCCGGCGAGGCGCACCGGCCCCTCGTCGCGCGTCATCAGGAACAGTGCCGCGCCCTCGCCGATGTTGATGCCGCAACGGTTGCGCGAGAAAGGATCGCAGCGCGCCGCCGACACCGAGCCCAACGCGCTGAAGCCGGCGATAGTGAAGGCGCATAGCGAATCGGCGCCGCCGGCCAGCACCGCATCGGCCATGCCCGACCGCAGCAACCGGGCAGCCGTCGCCAGCGCCTTGGCACTGGACGAGCAGGCAGTGGAGATCACCTGCGCCGGCCCACTGACACCGAGGACGGTCGAGAGGAACTGCGCCGGCGTACCCATCTCCTGCTGCGCGTAGTGGAAACCGTCAGGCCACCGCCCATCACGACGCAAGTCGCGCTGCGCTACCTCGCTCTCGCCGACTCCCGAGGTGCTGGTGCCGACAACGATGGCGACGCGATGGCGGCCGAAGCGAGCGATCGCGCCCTCGACCGAGGCACGGATCGGCTCCAGCGCCAATGTCAGCAACGCGTTGTTGCGACCGTGCATGGCAACCGGCAGATGCGCGAGCGACGGCAGTTCGCCCGGCACGCGCCCGAGTGCAAGTGGGCGCCCGGGCGTGAGCTGTTCGCAGATCGCGACGCCACGAGGCGCGTCGGCCGCGAACACTGACTGCGCCACCTCCTGACGGTTCCGACCCAGGGCACAGGCAAGCCCTAACTCATTGAGGAAGACGGCGCTCATGGTTGCAAGGCCACGGATTCGATGCGCAGACGGAAGCCGGTGATCAGGTGTTCGATCAGGATCGTTCCATTGTCCTCACGACGGATGCGCTGCACCACGTGCGAGCGGTAGCGCAGCACACGACCTGCATCCGACTCATCCAGCGTCCAGCCCTCCGGCAGTGCCGCGGCGACCACCTCCGCCGGCCAGTGCGCAAGCTGCAGGTCGTTCAGGACGCGCTCGGCGGTCACCTGTGGCGGCAGGTGCTCGGACCGCTGTTGCTCGATACGCGCACCATCCCAGCGAATGCGCAACAGTGGTTGGCCGCCGGCGTGCAGCAGCAGGCGCATCTCGGTCGCGTCGACTTCCAGCAGGGCATCGAGCGTGTGCTTCTCGCCAGCGCGCTCGAAATGCAGGCGCTGTTCCAGCGCCATGAGTGGCGCGGCCTCCGGTGTCAACGCCAGCCACGGCAGCTCCTCCGTCACCGTGTCGGCACGCGGACGCGCCGCGCAGGCGGCCAGTGTCAGCAGCAGGAGTGCGGCGATCAGGCGGAGCACAATTGCTCCAGCACAGAAAGCCGGCGCTTGTGTTCCGCCACATAGGGATTGTTCCGATCCCATGCATAGCCCGCAAGAATCGAGCAGATCATGCGGCGGATCTCGGGCGCCTGGTTTGGATGGAAGATGATTTTCTGGAAGCCGCCGGCATACCAGGACTCCACGAAGGCGCGGAAGGTATCGACACCGGCGCGCAACGGCCGGCCATAGTCGGCTTCCCAATCGATGCTCTCGCCGGCCTGCTCGCGCCGCAGGCATTCGGCGGCAAGGCTGGCCGACTTGAAGGCGATTGTGACACCTGACGAGAACACCGGATCGAGGAACTCGCCCGCATTACCAAGCAGCGCATAGCGGTTGCCCCAAAGCGACTTCACGTTAGCCGAATAGCCGACGATCTGCCGCGCCGGCGTGTCCCAATCGGCCTTGGCGAGCAGCTGCGACAGACCTGGATCCTCGTTCACCAGCGCCTGCAAGCGCTCGGTCTCGCTGCCTCCGTACTGCGACAGGAAGGCGGTCTCGGCGACCACGCCCAGCGAGCAGCGGCCATTGGAAAACGGAATCAGCCAGTACCAGACATCGCAATGCCGCGGATGTACCGTGATCAGGATTTTGTTGCGGTCGAAGCTGCCCGGACGGATGCCGTCGCTGACGTGGGTGAAAATCGCGCCGCGCGCCGGAAAGCCCGACGGCGATTCGAGCGCGAGCAGTCGCGGCAGGATGCGGGCGAAACCGCTGGCATCGAGCAGAAAGTTGGCCTGCACCTCGTACACCTCGCCATCCGGCGCGCGCACCTGGACCCGCGGCGAATCCGATTCGACATCGATGGCCAGTACTTCGTGCCGATAACGCACCTCGGCACCCGCCTCGGCAGCGCAATCGGCCAACACCTTGTCGAAATCGGCGCGCTGCACCTGATAGGTGGTGCCCCATCCAGCCGAGAACTTGTCGCGGAAGTCGAACTGCGTACGCCGTTCACCGCAGGCGAAAGCAGCGCCATTCTTGTATTGGAAGCCGGCCTCGACTACCGCGCGCAACATGCCGGCCGCCTCGATGTACTCCATGCTTTGCGGCAACAGGCTTTCGCCGATCGAGAAGCGCGGAAACTGCTCCTTCTCCAGTATCAGCACTTCCCTGCCCTGCTGTCGCAGCAGCCCGGCAGCGACCGAGCCAGCCGGTCCAGCACCGATAATCAGAATGTCGGTTTTCTCGCTACGCATGGACGTGCTCATGGTTGGGTTGCATCAGATCGTGGGATGGAAGGGTTGTAGTGCAGGCGGAACAAGGGTGTCAGCGACCACACGGCCGCGATGCCCAACAAAAGACTGAGGCCAAAGCCGTGCAAGGCCGGCGTGGCCGACAGTGACAGCAGCCCGAAAGCCAGCGCAGTGCTGACCGCACCCAATGTCACCGCCAGCCAGCTCGCCGGTGAATCACCGTGCTCGAGCGTGAACACGCCATAGTCGATGCCAATGCCAAGCAGCAGCATCTGCGCCAGTACATTGAACAAGTGCAGTGGCTCGCCGAGCCAACCCAGCGCTGCCAGCGAAGCCAGTGCAGCCAGGGCAGTGGGCAGCACGGCACGCCAGGCGTTACGCCGATAGCGCTGGTACAACACCGCAGCAACCACTGCGTAACCGAGCAGCAGCAACCCGCCCATCAACACGCGGTAATGCCCGAGCAGTCGCGAAATCTCGGCGCTGCGATCAATCCAACGGACGCCATCCAACTCACGGGCGAGCGTGGCCAACGCTTCAAGATCGCTGGCTGCGTGCAAGCCCTGCAGCAACACCACGCTGGCGTGTCGTCCCTCGAGTTCACCCAGCCACAGCGGCTGCAGCGCGCTGCTCCAGGGCCGATCCAGCTGCAGCGGGAGTTCAACGAACGCTCCAGCTGCAGACGTGAGCGGCTGTTGCAGGATGTCGGCCGCACGCTCGAGCACCACGCGTTCGGCACGGGATGCACGCTGCCAGTCGGCGCGCTGCTGCTGCGCGGACGGGAACCAGTCGCTGACGGCGCGATAGCCCTGCAG
>DASUOA010000112.1:0-5291 GCA_036276895.1 Arenimonas sp.
AACGACCAGGTGCTGGTCGCGACGCGCTTGTGGTTGAAGGAGAAGTTGCAGCAGCTGCGCGCCCTGTGCGCCGCCGTCGCCGGCATCGCCCTCGATCGCGCGGAGGCCGAGGCGCTGCAGCCGCTGCCGGGCTACACCCATCTGCAACGGGCGATGGTGTCGAGCCTCGGCATGTGGTGGTCGGCCTGGGCCGAGGCCTTCATCGACAACACGCAGCGTGCGCGCGACACCCTGGCCTTGGTCGACGCCAATCCGCTCGGCAGCGCCGCGGGCTACGGCGTTAACCTGCCTTTAGAGCGCGACCACTGCACGCAGGCGCTGGGCTTCGGGCGGCTGCAGGTGGCCGCCACCTACGCGCAGCTGTCGCGCGGCAAGTTCGAGCTCGCCGCGCTCGATGCACTGTCGTCGGCAACGCTCGACCTGCGCCGTCTGGCCTGGGACCTGTCGCTGTTCACCAGCAGCGAGTACGGCTTCGTGCAGCTGCCGCCGCAGTACGTCACCGGCAGCTCGCTGATGCCGAACAAGCGCAATCCCGATGTCATCGAACTGATGCGGGCAACCCATGCCAGCGTCGCCGCCGCGCGTTGCGAGATCGAGCAGCTGTTGTCTTTGCCTTCCGGCTACCACCGTGATCTGCAGTATTCGAAGGGCGCGGTCTTGCACGGCTTCGGTCGTGGTCTCGCCGCGCTGGCTTTGCTGCCGGACCTGCTGCGCCGACTGCAATGGCGGCCGCAGCGGATGCAGGCTGCGCTGGAGCCGTCGATGTATGCCACCGATCTTGCCATCGACTTGGCACGGCAAGGCTTGCCGTTTCGCGAGGCGTATCGTCAGGCGGCCGATCCGGCGTGCTGGGCGCAAGCCGATGCCGATGCCAGCCTGCGCGCGCGGGTCTCACCCGGCGCTGCCGCCGACTTGCAGCTTGGTCGATTGCGCCAGCGCCTGGGCGAGGTGACGGGGCAGCAGGGCTGAATATCAGTCCGGACGGTACATCACCAGGGTGATGCCCCACGCCGGTCCGGTCTTGCCGCCTTCGGAGTGCTCGGCGCCGACGTTGGCACCGACATCGACCTTGCCGATCTTCCAGCCGCTGACCGCCAGTGCCAGGCCGTGCACGCGGTAGCTTGGGTCGCCATTGGTCGAGACCTGCGGGCCGATGGCCATGCTGTTGTCCAGACGCTTGCCGACGAACCCGCTGATCAGGCTGCGCCGTGCGCCGACCACGTACTGGCCGTAGGCGCGCGTACTCCAGTCGCCCTGGTCCTTCGAGCGCCACTGCATCTCGACCACCGGCCGCGTGCGCGTACCGCGGCTGAGGTTGTTCGGGTCGTCGGGCGATAGGTCGGTGCGACTCAGGCTTACGCCGGCACTGGCGCCGAGAAAGCCCGAGTCGAGCTCGAACTCGCGGCCAATGCTGTACTTGATGCCCTTGGCCCGGCCGACCACGCGGTCGCTGCCGAGGTCGTACTCGTAATGCACGTAGTCGACAAACACCGACTGGCTCCAGCCGTCCGAGAGCCGCCGCCCGGGGAACGGCATCACTACTCCCAGATAGCCAACGCCAGTGGACTCGGCGAACGACATGCCGCCGATCCAGACCGACTCGGCACGGGCCGACAGCGGCAGCGCCAGCAGCAGCGAGGCGCAGGCAAGTTGCTTCAGCATGTCGCCATCTCCGTGAGGTACAGCACGCCGGTCGGTGTACTGACCTGAGCCAGGCCACGGGTCGGGCGCAGATTGATGTGTTGCGCACCGCGGCGGGTGAACTCGCGCACCGGCACCTGCGCGTCGCCATCGAGGCGACGGAAGCTGGCCATGATGCGCAGCGCATCCGGGCCGTGCGGGCGGCTGAGCATGCCCGACTCGGCCACTTGCTGGTTGCTCGCGACTTCCACTGCGGCCCAGCTGTCGAGGTACTGCGCGTCGGCGTCGGCACTTTCAGTTCGGCTTTGGAGGAATTCCGTGGGCGTGCGGATGCGATCACTCAGGCCATGCAACTGCCACTGCAGGTCAGAGCCGTACAGGAACAGGTCAAGGCGGTCGCGGGCCTTGTCTCCCGGCCACTCGAAGGCCAGGCCGATCGCCTTGGTGTAGGTCTCGCCATCGGCGACGCCGGGAATCAGCGCTGCCACCTTGGCAGTGAACGGCAGGGTGTCGCCAGGCAGCAGCAGTTGCCCGCTGATCTCCGCGCCGATCGGAAGGTCCCTGGGGAATTGCCCGTACAGGCGGCAGCCCGACGACGAGATGTCATCGACCGTCATCACCCGCGCAGCCGCCTCACCGAAGCTGACCTGCGCCGGCAGCGGCACCGGGAAGCGATAGTCCTTGCGCTTGAAACGTGTGCGCAGCAGCGTGAAGCGCACCACCAGGAAGGCCATCAGAAAGTTGATCGACGCCCAGACGATGTTGGCGAGCAGACCATCGACCGGCAGATGCCGGGTGAAGCTCCACAGAATCACGCCGGCGGCGATCGCCAGGATGTTGAGGCCGGCCACCACGATTTGTGGCGACATGATGCGCGCCTCGGTCTGCGTGGCGGACAGGCCATTCTTGGCGGTGACCTTGAAGCGCAGGTTCCGGCGGAACAGGCCCACCGTGGCCCAGGCAAAGGCGGCGAAGCGCGCCATGTTGTACTGCTCGATCAGTGCGCTGCGCCCGAAACCACGGCCTGCCTCCTCGAACACCAGGAAGGTCAGGATGAAGTAGGGCACGAACAGCATCAGAAAGGTCTGCACGTCGGTGATCAGCGGCATGGTGCCGGTCGTCAGCACCCAGACCGGCGCCAGGTAGAAAATCGCCTTCTGCCAGCCGTCGAAGTAGGTGAGCGTCGAGGCCATGTAGTTCAGGCGCTGCGCCAGCGTCAGTTTGCCGCGCAGGAAGAACCACTCCTGCCGGATCACCTGCATCGCGCCCTGGCCCCAGCGCACGCGCTGCTTGAGGAAGGGGCTGGCCGAGGACGGCGCGATGCCGAAAGCCAGCGGCTCGGGGACGTACACCGAGCGGTAGCCGGCCCTGTGCACCGCGACCGAGGTTTCCAGGTCTTCGGTGATCGAGCGCGTGGCGAAGCCGCCGATCTCGTCGAGTGCACTGCGACGGATCACCGCGCAGCTGCCGCAGAAGAAGGCCGCGTTCCAGACATCCTTGCCGCGCTGGATCACCCGGAAGAACAGCGACTGCTCGGTCCAGATGCGGTGGTCACGCTCGGCCTTGCGGTGCTGGTAGGAATCGAGGTTGAAGAAATCCTGCGGCGTCTGCACGAAGCCGAGCTTGGGGTCGCGGAAGTAGCCCAGGGTCTCGTCGAGGAAGTTGCGCTTCGGCGCATGGTCGGCATCAAAGATGGCGATGAAGTCGGCGGTCGAATGCAGCAGGGCGTTGTTGAGGTTGCCGGCCTTGGCGTGGGTGTTGTGCTCGCGCGCGAGGTAGCGGATGCCCAGTTCAACCGCCAGCGCTCGCATCTCCGGCCGGTTGCCGTCGTCGAGCAGCCAGGTGCCGTGGGCGTAGTCGACGTTGCGCGCGGCGAGCAGGGTGCGCCGCACCATGTCGACCGGCTCGTTGAAAGTCGGCACGAAGATGTCGACCTTCAGCCCTGCCGGTGCCGGCAGCGACTTGCGCACGGAAAGGCGCCAGACCATGAACAGGTGCAGCAGGGTGGCGCTGAAGCCGAACAGCTCGGCGCCGTAGAGCAAGCCCGAGAACACCGGCGCGTCGGGGTTCAGAGTGGTGGCGCGCCACGCCAGATACACCATGGCCACCGCCAGATACAGAAAGATCAATACGCGCGCAAAGACGCTGAGCGACTCGACCGGCGGGTGGCTGGTGTCGAGTGCGACGTCGTAGGTGGCGGAAGACTGGGTCATGGCGGCAGGGATTCCAAGGACGCAACGGGCTTGCGGCGCCTTTCGGTGTCGAGGAGGGTCAACATGTGACGTGCCCGGGATGGAGCCGGTCGGGCGAGTGGCGGTCGGCGCCTGACAACACGGGAAGTCAGGGCGTCCGGCCGAGCTCAGCAAGCAAGAAACGAGCCAAGCGTGGAATTCCGGCCAACTATGCGCTTTCAACAAGTAACGGGAGTTAGCTGGACGTGATAGTGGCGATGCGCTAGTGGCTGTGGCGCTTTGTTGGAGCGCCGGACTTGCCGGCCAATGTGGGACTCGGCATGCTCTGCCGCCACGCGAATGGGATCGATGCGATGCGTAATCCGACTTGGCCGGACAGGCTGGTGCTGCTCGTCGCGCTGCTGTCCGCCAGCTGCGCGCGCTCGCCAGCGGATCCGGCCAACGCATCGAGTGACGTCACTGCGGCGCCAGCCATGCACTGCGAAGCCGGTGTCGCCGGAGGTCGCCTGCCGCCGGGCGATGGCGTCTGGCTGGGTGTCAATCTCGATTGGGTCCGCGATACGCCAGCGGCGTATGGCTTGCGCGTGGGGCGACATCCCGCGGTCTTCACCTCGTTCACGCCGCTGCCGATCGACGCGACCCACGCCGGGTACCTCGACGCAGCTGTCGGCATGTTGCAGCAGGCAGGGGGCATGCTGCTGCTGACGGTCGAGCCGCACAGTGGCCTGGGTGATGTCACGCCGGCAGTGGCCGAGCAACTGGCGTTGCGCCTGGCGGGCTACAACGCCCGCGGCGTTCCGGTGATGCTGCGATTCGCGCACGAGATGAACGGCTCGTGGTACGCGTGGAGCCAGCAGCCTGCGGCTTACATCGAAGCGTTCCGCGCGGTCGCCAACGCCGTGCACCGGCTGGCGCCGGGCAGCGCGATGCTGTGGGCGCCCAACTACGGCGGCGGCTATCCGTTCCGGGGCGGTCGCTATCTCGCCACCGACGGCAGCGACCTGCGCGCTCTCGACAGCAATGGCGATGGCCGCCTTGATGGCCTCGATGATCCCTATGCGTCCTATTACCCGGGCGATGACGTCGTCGACTGGGTCGGCGTCTCGCTTTACCACTGGGGTGCGGCCTATCCCTGGGGCAGCAATGTGCTGCCCGAGCCGGGCAAATTCGCGGCCATGCTCAGCGGCGAATACGACGGCAGCGCCGGCGACGAGCGCGGATTGCCGGATTTCTACCGTGAGTACGGTGAGCGTCGGGGCAAACCGGTCGGCATCTTCGAGACTGCTGCCCTGTACGCGCCTGGCCGCGGCGGCGCCGACGAACTGGCGCTCAAGTCGGCCTGGTGGTCACAGGTCTTCGACGATGACATCCCGCAGCGCTTTCCGAACCTGAAGCTCATCAACTGGTTCGAGTGGGACAAGCACGAAGTGGAGATCAACGGCCGCGTCGATTGGGGTG
>DASUOA010000113.1:0-4710 GCA_036276895.1 Arenimonas sp.
TACGACAGCGTGATGTCGGTCGCGGCCATCGACAGCGCCAACGCGTTGGCCAGCTTCTCGCAGCGCAACGACCAGGTCGAAATCGCCGCCCCGGGCGTCGGCATCCTGTCGACCTACCCGATCAGCGATGCCATGGCAAGCGTCGATGGCGCCAGCTACATGGTTTCGGCGCTTGACGCTTCGGTTCAGGGCTCGGCCTCGGGCGCCCTGGTCGATGGCGGCCTGTGCACCTCGGCCGGCAGCTGGTCCGGCAAGGTCGTGCTGTGCGAGCGCGGCAGCATCGCCTTCGCCGACAAGGCCACCAATGCCGCCAACGGCGGCGCCACCGGCGTGATCATCTACAACAACGTCGCCGGCGGCTTCGGCGGCAGCGGTGCTTCGACCATCCCGACCGTGACCATGAGCCAGGAAGACGGCCAGTTCCTCAAGGCCAACAAGCTCGGCACCTCCGCCTCCGTCAGCACGATTGCGCAAACCGACGTCAGCGCCTACGCCAGCCTCGACGGCACCTCGATGGCCACCCCGCACGTCTCGGGCGTTGCCGCTCTGGTGTGGAGCGCCAAGCCGACCGCGACCAATGCTGAAGTCCGCGCCGCGCTGACCTCGACCGCGGTCGACCTCGGTACCGCCGGCCGCGACACCAGCTTCGGCTACGGCCTGGTGCAGGCCTTTGACGCCATCGACGCGCTGGTCAATGGCGGCGGTGGCGGCGGCGGTGGTGGCGAAGAGCCGCCGCCGGCCGATGCGCCGAGCGATCTCAGCGGCAGCAAGTCGCGCAAGGGCAAGAACTACACCTACCGCCTGAACTGGACCGGTGGCGCCGCGACCGTCGACGTCTACTTCGGCACCAGCAAGATCGGCTCGGCGATCAACAACTCCGGCAGCGCCACCTGGACCAACAAGGCCAGCAGCGGCAGCTTCAAGGTCTGCAACGCCGGCAGCACCACCGCCTGCTCGAACAGCATCAACCTGTAAGCGCTTCACGCCCGCGTGGCGAGCCCAACCCCGGCCGGGTCACCGGCCGGGGTTTTTTGTTGCCGAGACGCTGGCGTCCGGCGCGGTCAAGTGTTGCAGTGCACGAATTGCGTGATGCAGGTCACATCTCAGTGGCGATGTTCAGCCGCCGTTTTGCGAACTGGGTCACAGAGCCGGCCGGAAACCGCGACGCTTACCGCGGTTTTTACAAGTCCCCGAAAAATCGCGTGATAGGGTCCGGCGTCCCCAAGGGAGAGGGGATCGATCGCGGCACAGGCTGGAATCCGCCGCCGCACACCGACACATTTCTATGGGGTATCGCGTTCATGAAGCACAAGCATCTGGTGGTTGCCCTCGGCGCCGCGCTCTCTGTCACCTTCGCCGCTTCGGCTTTCGCCAGTGGTCCGGATAAGAATCGCTACATCGTCACGATCAAGCCCGGCAGCGCTGCCAACGTCGAGCACGCCGCCAAGGCCGCCGGTGGCAAGGTCCACCTGCGCATCACCGGCACCGACGCGATCGCCCTCTCGGTGCCCGAGCAGGCGCTGAAGGGCCTGCGCAATAATCCCAACGTCATCTCCATCGAGGCCGACGCCGTGCGCTACCCGATGGCGCAGGTCTCGCCGTACGGCATCGCCCAGGTCCAGGCGCCCGACGCGGTCGCCATCAGCGCCGACGGTTCGGGCATCAAGGTCTGCATCATCGACTCCGGCATCAAGTCCGACCACGAGGACTTCGCGGGCGTCGCCATGACCGGCCAGAGCGGCCAGAACTGGGGTGACGACAGCTGCGGCCACGGCACCCATGTCGCCGGCACCATCGCTGCCGCCAACAACAACCTCGGCGTGGTCGGCGTCTCGCCGGGCAAGGTGTCCCTGCACATCGTCAAGGTCTTCGACGGCAGCTCCTGCGGCTGGAGCTACAGCTCTTCGCTGATCAATGCGGCCAACGAGTGCGCCAACGCCGGCGCCAAGATCATCAGCATGTCGCTCGGCGGTGGCAGCTCGTCGACCACCGAGAGCAATGGCTTTGCCAACCTGTATAGCCAGGGCATCCTCTCGATCGCCGCGGCCGGTAACGCCGGCAACACCACCAAGAGCTACCCGGCCTCCTACGACAGCGTGATGTCGGTCGCCGCCACCGACAGCGCCAACGCGCTGGCCAGCTTCTCGCAGCGCAACGACCAGGTCGAAATCTCGGCCCCGGGCGTCGGCATCCTCTCGACCTACCCGCTGCGCGACGCCGCGGTGACGGTCAATGGCGCCAGCTTCATCGCCTCGGCGCTCGACGCCTCGGTGCAGGGTTCGTCTTCGGGCGCCCTGGTCGACGGCGGCCGCTGCACTTCGGCCGGCAGCTGGTCTGGCAAGACCGTGCTCTGCGAGCGCGGCGATATCACCTTCGCCGACAAGGCCAGCAACGCCGCCAACGGTGGCGCCACCGGCGTGATCATCTACAACAACGTGTCCGGTGGCTTCGGCGGCAGCGGTGCTTCCAGCATCCCGGCCGTCACGATCAGCCAGGAAGATGGCCAGCAGCTGCTTGGTAGCCTCGGCCAGAACGCCTTTGTCAGCACGGTCAGCGAGACCGACGCCAACGGTTACGCCTACCTCGACGGCACCTCGATGGCCACCCCGCACGTCTCGGGTGTTGCCGCCCTGGTGTGGAGCGCCAAGCCGACCGCGACTGCGGCCGAAGTCCGCGCCGCGATGACTTCGACCGCGCTTGACCTCGGCAGCGCCGGCCGCGACACCAGCTTCGGCTACGGCCTGGTGCAGGCCTTCGACGCCATCGACGCGCTGGTCAACGGCGGTGGTGGCGGTGGTGGCGGTGGCGAAGAGCCGCCGCCGGCCGATGCGCCGAGCGACCTGTCGGTCAGCGGCAGCTTCGCCAAGGGCAAGTACCGCATGAACCTGGCGTGGTCGGCCGGTGCGTCCACCGTCGACATCTTCCGCAACGGCAGCAAGATCCGTTCGGCCGTCAGCAACTCCGGCAGCTACAGCGAGCAGCTCAAGCTGCGCGGCAGCGGCACCCTGAGCTACCAGGTCTGCAATGCCGGCACCACGACCTGCTCGAACACCGCGTCGATCAATTACTGATCGCCCGGATTGTCTGCGTGACCCGAAGCCCCCGCCACTGGCGGGGGCTTTTTCATGCGCACTTTTGCGCAGTCAAGTGCTGCAACGCGCCAATAGCGTGATCTACGTAACGCTTTTGCTGCAGCATTCATCTGGCGTTTTGCGACTTCGATCACAAAGCGAAAACGCCACTGTGATCTTTACCGCAGTTTTACAAGTGCGCAAAAAATCGCGTGATAGCTTCCCGCGTCCCCTTGGGAGAGGGGATTTCTTCGCGGCCGGGGCGCGTGCTCATCGCCGCATGCCAATACATCGATACAGGGGTTTTGCGTACATGAAGCACAAGCATCTGGCGGTCGCCCTCGGCGCCGCACTGTCGTTCTCGTTCGCCGCGTCGGCCTTCGCTGTCGACTCGCAGGAACGCGTCATCATCAAGTTCAAGCAGGGCAAGCGCGCCAACGTCGAGCAGACGATCTCGGCCGTCGGCGGTCGCATGCATCTGCGCCTCGACCGTCAGGACGCCCTCGCCGTCAGCGTGCCCAAGATGGCGCTGGCCGGCCTGCGCAACAACCCCAACATCGAGTACGTCGAAGTCGACCAGAAGCGTTATGCGATGGCCCAGGTCTCGCCCTACGGCATCGCCCAGGTGCAGGCGCCGCAGGCGGTGTCGGCCGGCGCTGACGGCACCGGCATCAAGGTCTGCATCATCGACTCCGGCATCAAGTCCGACCACGAGGACTTCGCCGGCATCGCCATGACCGGCCAGAGCGGCCAGAACTGGGGTGACGACAGCTGCGGCCACGGCACCCATGTGGCCGGCACGATTGCAGCTGCCAACAACAACCTCGGCGTGGTCGGCGTCTCGCCGGGCAAGGTCTCGCTGCATATCGTCAAGGTCTTCGACGGCAGCTCCTGCGGCTGGAGCTACAGCTCCTCGCTGATCGCCGCGGCCAACGAGTGCGCCAATGCCGGCGCCAAGATCATCAGCATGTCGCTCGGCGGCGGCGGTTCCTCGACCACCGAGAGCAATGGCTTTGCCAGCCTGTACAGCCAGGGCGTGCTCTCGATCGCCGCGGCCGGCAATGACGGCAACAGCACCATGAGCTATCCGGCTTCCTACGACAGCGTGATGTCGGTGGCCGCGGTCGACAGTGCGAACGCCAAGGCCGACTTCTCGCAGTACAACAGCCAGGTCGAAGTCGCCGCGCCGGGCGTCGGCATCCTCTCGACCTATCCGCTGCGTGATGCCGCAGTCACCGTCAACGGTGCCGGCTTTATCGTCTCGGCGCTGGATGCCTCGGTGCAGGGTTCGTCTTCGGGCGCCCTGGTCGATGGCGGCAAGTGCCTGAGCGCCGGCAGCTGGTCGGGCAAGACCGTGCTCTGCGAGCGCGGTGACATCGCCTTCGCCGACAAGGCGACCAATGCCAAGAACGGCGGCGCCACTGGCGTGATCATCTACAACAACGCCCCGGGCGGCTTCGGCGGCAGCGGCGCCTCGACCATCCCGGCCGTGACCATGAGCCAGGAAGACGGCCAGCAGCTGCTCGGCAGCCTCGGCCAGACCGCGTTCGTCAGCACCGTCGCCGAGACCGACGCCAATGGCTACGCCTACCTCGACGGTACCTCGATGGCCACCCCGCACGTCTCGGGCGTTGCCGCC
>DASUOA010000114.1:0-8377 GCA_036276895.1 Arenimonas sp.
AGCAGGCGCTGGCTGACCAGCAACGCGCAGCCTCTGACGTCTACTACACCGATGTGGCCGAGCAATTGTTGAAGCGCGAAGAGCCCCGCGCAATGCTGTTGGCAGCGAGGCTGCTGCGATCCACCATCGACTATCGTCTCGGTGGCCCGCGCCAGGATGAGGCGGCGAAGGCCTTGCGCGCACGCATCGCTGAGCTGGTGAGGGCCGCGGCACTGCGCGCCGAAGGCGATGAGATGGTGCAGTGGACATTGGCCGGCGATGCGTTCCGTCGAGAACTGCCTGACGTCGCGGCAGCAGCAATCGAGCGACTGCGCCAACGTGACCCCGACAATCTGGCGGTCTTCTTTCTGGGCGACTCGCACGGCCCATGGAGCAGCGAGCGCGTGCAGCTGGCCGCAGTTACCCGGCGCTTCGAGTTGCCGTTCTACGACCTGATGCGCAGTGACCTGGAGCTGTTGGCATCGTTCAAGATGCCGGCAAGCTTGCTGGATGCGCCCAATATCCAGAATCTTGAATCCATCGACGGACACCAGATCATGGTGTTTGGCCTGCAGATGGCAGAGTCCGTTCCCGCGCTGCTGGGGCTCACGCGAGCCTGTCGGCCCGGCGGCGAGGGTTGGCTTCCCGAACTTAGGCCATCCTGCGAGCGCATCGCGAGCGTGCTGACGCATGAAAGCAACAGTCTGATTGGATGGAGCGTTGGCATCGCGTTGTTGGAAGGCCTCGCCGAGACGCAGGAAGATCGTGCAGCGGCTGAGGCCGCACGACGCACCTACCGCTACCAGGTCGAAGAGGGGACGCTCTCGCAGCGCACGGATGAGGGTCAGATCGCCTGGCTGCGGGCAATGCGCGAGCCCGGCGCGGATGAAATTGCGATGTTGCGCCAGCAACTGGCTGCGCGTGGTTTGCCCGAAACACCCCCGGCGGATTGGCAACCGATGACCTACGAAGAGCAACAGGCCCAATGGGCCGCTGATCGCGCCAAGCGCAGCGAATGAGCGACGCCGGCCCCGCCATCCGCTTCCCTCCACCGCTGATCTTCCTCAGCGGCCTCGCCGCCGGCTGGGCACTCGACTACTGGCTGCTGCGTTGGGCGTTGGTGTCGGATGCTCGCCTGATGTTCGCTTACGCACTGGCGGCCGCCTTCGCACTCGCCGCCGTGTGGCTGCTGATCGCCGCTCTCGGCGGCTTCCGTCGCCGCGGCAACGACCCGCGACCCTGGCGCGAGGACAGCGCGCTGGTGGCCGACGGCATCTACCGTCACACGCGCAACCCGATGTACCTCGGCATGGCCCTGTTCTACGTCGCTGGCACGCTGGCGCTGAATTCGCTCTGGCCGTTGCTGACGCTGGGCCCGGTGCTGTTTGCGATCCGCCACTACGTCATCGGCCGCGAAGAGGCCTATCTGCAACAACGCTTCGGCGCCGACTACGACGCCTACTGCAAGCACGTCCGGCGCTGGCTCTAGGCGCTTAGCAAAGGTTTCGCAAGCCGGTCACGGAGGGTTGCGCAGCCGCAGCCCAAGCGGCCGCTGTTCGAGCCCGAAGGGCGAGTTCGGCCGCGCCGGGTGCGGCGGAGCAACCCTCCGTGACAGGCCTGCCGTCCCGCGATCTCAATCCGCCGGCACCGTCCGAGACCGCGCCCACTCGCGCAGGCTCTGCACTTGCTCGGCCATTAGCACCGACAGCGGCCGCGTATCGCCGATCTCCTGCAACAGCAGCGGTGTATCCACCGCTCCGCCCTGCGCGTGCGCCGCATACAGCGCACTGACGATCGCCTGCTCGATCTCGGCACCGGAGAAACCCTCGCTCGCCGCCGCCAACGCCTCGACATCGATAGCGGACGCGTCGATCTGCCGCTTGCCCAGATGCAGCCGGAAAATCTCCACGCGCGCATCGCTTCCCGGCAGATCGACGAAGAAGATCTCGTCGAAGCGACCCTTGCGCAGCAGCTCCGGCGGCAGCTCCTGCACCGCATTCGCCGTCGCCACCAGGAACACCTGCGACTTGCGTTCCGCCATCCAGGTCAGGAAGTAACCCAACACCCGCCGCGACACGCCGCCGTCCTCGCTGCTGCCACTGGCGGCCAGGCCCTTCTCCAGCTCGTCGATCCACAACACGCAAGGCGACAGCTGCTCGGCCGAAGCCAATGCCTCGCGCAGGTTCTTCTCGGTTTCGCCGTGGTACTTGTTGTACAGCGTGCCGAAATCCAGCCGCACCAGCGGCACCCCGAAGCCACCGGCGATCGCTTTTGCCGCCAGCGACTTGCCGCAACCCTGCACGCCGAGGAGCAGGATGCCCTTGGGCGGATCCAGCCCCGGCGGCAGCTCGGCGCCGCCGAAGGCCGCGCGCCGCTGCGCCACCCATGCCTTCATGCGGTTGAGGCCGGCCACTTCGGCAAAGCGCGCGGTGTCGTACTCGAAATGCAGATGCCCGCTCTTGTTGAGCAGCTCGAACTTGAGCTTCGCCAACTGCGGCAGATCGCCGGCACCGATGGCGCCATCGTCGAAGATCAGATGCCGCGCCAAGCGCCGCGCCTCCGCCAACGACAACCCGCGCAGATTGCGCACCATCTGCGGCAGCACCTCGGCATCGATCTCGACCCGGCGCCCGCCGTGCTCGCGCTTGTAGGCCTCGGCCTCCTCGCGCACCACCTTGGACAACGCCGCCTCGTCGGGCAGGCGCAGCGCGAAGCGCACGGCCTTGTGCTCGAGCTCCGGCGGCAGTTCGATCTTCGCGCCGACCAGCACCACGCAATGCTCGACGCAATGCCGGCGCTCGACGATCTCGCGCAACTGCCGCTGCGTGCTGGCGTAGCCGAGATAGGGATGCACGTCGAGCAGCAGATAGACGCCGCGCTGGGTGTGGCTGCGCATCGCGGCGAAGCTGGCGCTGATATCGGGCGCGGTCTCCGGTGCGTCCTCGCGGTCGAGGTCGATCCGGCGCAGGCCTTCGGTGATCGACCAGCGGTACAGCGCCCGCCAGACATTCACCAGCACATGCCGGAACAGATCGACCACGCGCGCCTCGTCCGGCGTCTCGATCACGATCAGGGGGGTGTTGGCGCGCAACAACGCGGCCAGGTCCTGGCGTTCGCCGGGCATCATCGATTCGGTTCGTCCTGCAGGGAAACCCCGACAGTGTAACCAAGCCGCCCCGACGCCCCGTGCCTATCGCCGCGCAGCGACCCCGTTGTACAGTGGCTCCGGGTTCTCCACGGAGGCTGTGCCGATGCGCATGGTGGTGGTTGCCAGTTCCAAAGGTGGTGCCGGAAAAAGCACCATTGCGACCAATCTCGCGGCAGCGTTCGCCCTTGATGGCAAACGTACCGTCCTGATCGACGCCGATCGGCAGAAGACCTCGACGCACTGGTGCGAGAAGCGCGCCGAGATGGCCAGCGCCGTATTGCCGATCGACGGCAGCACGCGCAATTGGCAGAAGCGGCTACCCGAGGACAGCCAGCGCATCGTCGTCGATGCCCCGGCCGGCGCCATGGCCGACGACCTCGCGTCCTTCCTCGAAGTCGCCGACGCGGTGCTGGTGCCAGTGCTGCCGTCCACCATCGATCTTGAAGCCACCGTGCCCTTCCTCGATTCGCTGGCGGCGCTGCCGCGGGTGAAGAAGGGCAAGTTGCCGGTGGCGCTGCTCGGCAATCGCCTCAAGCCCTGGACCGCAGCCTCGCAGCAGGCCGTGGCGCAGCTCAAATCCTGGCCCTATCCGTTGAAGGCCGAACTGCGCGACACCCAGGCCTATGTACTGATGGCGGCTCTGGGCAAATCCGTATTCGATTACCACTCCGAACAGATCCGCAGCCACCAGGATGACTGGGCGGGACTGATGAAATGGCTCAAGAAGGCAGGTTGAATCCATGCGCGAACTGATTTTGCTGCGACACGCCCACGCCGAATCCGCGGCACCGGGCCAGGACGACCTTGATCGCGCGCTGTCGCTGCAAGGGCAGGCCGAAGCCGAAGCGGCCGGGCGCTGGCTGCGCGAGCAGGGCCTGCTGCCCGACCGCGTGCTGTGCTCGCCGGCGCGACGCACCCGCGAGACCATCGAGCGCGTGCTCGAAGCCGTGGGCTTCGTCGAGGTCCGCCACGATCAGCGCATCTACGAGGCGACACCCGGCGGCCTGATGCAGGTGGCCGACGAGCACCGCGAACTCGGGCGGGTGCTGCTGGTGGGCCACAACCCCGGCTTCGAGCAGCTGGTGGCCTTGCTCAGCTCCGGCCAGACCTCGGATTTCCGCGGTATGCCGGCCGCCGGCATCGCCGTGCTGCGCCTGCCGGAAGCGGCCGAGCTGGAACCGGGCATCGCCGAGCTCGCCGCTTTCTGGTGGCCGTGAGCCGATGACGGGGCGCTGGCTGGCGGGCCTGCTGATGGCCGCGCTGGTCGGCCCGGTGATGGCGGCCGACATGCCCGCGAGCATTCCTTTCGACGCCGCGCGGTCTCAGGCGAGCTTCAGCGTGCAGCTGCTAATCATGCCCAGCACCGAAGGCCGCTTCGAGCGCGCCGAGGGCGAGCTGCAGGCGTTGCGTGACCGGCGCTGGCGGGTGCGGGTCGGCATCGACGCGCGCAGCATCGTCTTCGACGGCCCGGACTGGTTGGGTCGCACTACCCGTTCGGAAAAATTCCTCGACGTCGACCACCATCCCGAGATCCGCTTCGTGTCCAAACCCTTTGCCACCGAGTTGCTTGCGCATGGCGGCGACCTTGTCGGTCGGCTCAGCCTGCGCGGCCAGACCCGCGAGGTGGTGTTCCGCCTGCTGCCGAGCACCTGCGCGCGGCCCGGGCGCGACTGCGCCATCCGCGTCGAGGGTGAAGTCAGCCGTCGCGAGTTCGGGATGACCGCGCATCGCCTGACCGTGCGTGACCGCGTCGGCTTCGACTTCGACGTCTTTCTGGCGAGCGATCTGCCATGAACATCTGGCGTCGCGGCGCCGGACTGGCGCTGCTGGTCCTGTCGGTGTTGTCCGGCTGCGCGCACCTGACGCCGGCCGAGCGCCGGACAGCGGTCGAGATCGCCGAACGGCATCGCAGCCATGCGATCGATTGCGATCGAGAGGATGCCTGCGCCGTCGACTCGCCCTTGCGCCAGCGTGCCGCTGCGGTGGTGGCGACCTCGACTGAAGACATGCCGCGGCATCTGGCCCTGTTGCTTGATCGCGGCCCCGATGCGTTGCTGGCGCGGGTGCACCTGATCCGCAGCGCCAAGCGCAGCATCGCGCTGCAGAGTTTCATCTTCGAATACGACGACAGCGGTGCGCTGGTGCTGGGCGAACTGCTCGCCGCCGCCCGCCGCGGCGTGCGCGTGCGACTGCTGCTCGACCAGCTCTACGGCCTGCCCAGCCCCAGCCTGCAGGCGGCGCTGGCCAGTGCCCATCGCAATTTCGAGCTGCGCCTGTACAACCCGACGCTCGGCGAGGCGCGCACGCGGCCGCTGGAGTTCGCCGCCGGCATCGTTTGCTGCTTCCGTCGCTTCAACCAGCGCATGCACAGCAAGCTGTTGCTGGTCGATGACGAGATCGGCCTCACCGGCGGCCGCAATATCCAGGACCGCTACTTCGACTGGAACCCCGGCTTCAACTACCGCGATCGCGACGTCCTGCTGGCGGGGCCGGCGGTGGCGGCGATGGCGCGCAATTTCGAAACGTTCTGGCGGCATCCGCGCGCGGTGCCGGCCGAGGGCCTCGCCGATGTCGCCCGCCGATTGCTGGCGCAGGACGGTCCGCCGCCGGTGTTACCCGACCCGGATCGCGAACGGCCGCCTCGGGTGCGGGAGCTGCACGCGCTGGCCGGCAACGGTGCCGAGGTCGACCGCTTGCTGGCGCCCATGGCCCTGGCCGTGGGGCCGGTGAGCTTCTACGGTGATTCGCCGGACAAGCATGAGCTCGACGAGCCGCAAGCCGAGCGCGCCTCGCGCGCCCTGCGCCGGCTGCTCGCCGGTACCGAGCGCGAGCTGCTGGTGCAGACGCCCTACCTGGTGCTGTCGCGCTCCGCACGGCGGGTATTCCGCGAGTTGCAAAAGCGCGAGGCGCCGCCGACGGTGTGGATCTCGACCAATTCGCTGGCCTCGACCGACGCCTTCCCGGTCTATGCGATGTCGCACAAGTTCAAGCGCCTGTACCTGCGCGAGCTGGGCTTCCGCATCCGCGAGTACAAGCCCTACCCCAAGGACACGCCGATCAATGTCGCCGCCACCGGCGCGCTCGGTCCGGACCTGGTGCGGCTGCCGATGTTCGGCTCGGCCTCGGCCGGTTCGGCCAGTGGCCCGGTGCCGCTGCGTCGCGCCGGGGTGCGCGTCGGCCTGCATGCCAAATCGCTGGTGATCGACCGCCGCATCGGCATCGTCGGCAGCCACAACCTCGACCCGCGCTCGGACCACCTCAACACCGAAAGCCTGGTGGTGGTCTACGACGCCGGTTTTGCCGAGGCGCTGGAAGCCGCGATCCGCCACGACATGCAGCCGGAGAACGCCTGGACCATCGCCCCCAAGGCCAAGCCGCCGATCCTCTCCGGCCTCAATTACAGCCTCGGCAAGCTCAGCGAGAAACTGCCGGTGTTCGACCTCTGGCCCTTCCCCTACGCCAGCAGTTTCGAGCTGGTCGAGGGCTGCATGCCGGTCGAGCCCGAGCACGCGAAGTTCCGCGAGTGCTACCGCCACGTCGGCGATTTCCCCGAGGTCGACCTGCCCTCCAAGGCGATCTACACCCGCATCCTCACCGCCTTCGGCGCCGGCTTGCTGCCGATCCTGTGAGCCCCATCGCCGCAGCCGTTGACGCGCATGGCGGCCACGCCTAGGCTGCCTATTCTCCCGCCGCTTCCATCCGGATCGACCGCCATGCCGCTTGCCATCAGCTTCGAACTCTCCGACAACGACCTCGAGCACTTCAACCAGGCCATCGCCAAGGCGCGTGCCGCCGCTGGCCAGAAATCCGCCGAGGAAATCATCGAAGCGGCCGGAAAACTGCTGCTCGACTCCGACAAGATCGAGGTGCCGGACTTCATCGCCTCGCGTCTGGACAAGCTCGACGCCATGATCGCCATGGTCCGCGACGAGGGCTGGCACCTGCCGGAAGACGACAAGCACCGGGTGCTGTCGGCGCTGGCCTACTTCGCCGATCCCGACGACATCATTCCCGACAATGTGCCGGTGCTCGGTTATTTCGACGACGCCATTGCCATCGAACTGTGCGTCAAGGAACTCAAGCACGAGCTCGACGCCTACGACGAGTTCTGCGATTTCCGTCAGGGCGAAGCGCAGCGCCGCAGTCTGGAGCCGTCGCAGATCGGCCGCGTCGACTGGCTGGAAGCGCGTCGCGACGAGTTGATCGATCGCATGCACCGCCGCCGCAATCGCGATGTCGGCTCCGGTTATGGCAGCAGCTCGGGCTATGAGCGCAAGGGTTACACCAGCGCCTGGCGTCCCGGCATGCTGCGCGTCCGCTGAGCCCTCCCGCCGGCCAAACCTGGGCGTCGGGTGCGACGCCCTGAGGCAGCGGGCAGAATGAACGCAATGTCCGAGACCCTCATCGCCACCCGCCGCCAGAACGTCGGGCACCGCCTGCTGCGCTACGGCTGGCGCATTCCGCTGCTGTTGCTGCATCTGCTGCTGGGCCTGCCGCCGGTGCTGCTGCTGATCAATCCGCTGTCGGCGCGGATCGTGCTGCGCGGCGAACGCCTCGACCATCGGGTGGTCCGTTACTGGCAGGGCGGCCTGCTGTGGATCTTCGGCCTGCGCATCCGCCGTTACGGCACGCCGTTGCCGGGGGCGGTGCTGTTCGTCGCCAACCACGTCAGCTGGATGGATATTTCCTTGCTGCACAGCCAGCGCGCGGTGGGCTTCGTCGCCAAGGCGGAGATCTCGCGTTGGCCCTTCGTCGGCTGGCTGGCCAGTCGCGGCGGCACCATCTACCACCACCGCGGCGACAACGCGTCGCTGCACGGCGTGATGCACCAGATGCTACAGCGCTTGCAGCAGGGTGACGCCATCGGCGTGTTCCCGGAGGGGCGCACCACCGATGGCCAGGCGATCGGCGTGTTCCATGCCCGGATCTTCCAGCCGGCGGTGCTGGCCGAGGTGCCGGCGCAGCCGGTGGCCCTGAAGTACGGCGCCCGCGGCTGCGACCAGACGGTGGTGGCGTTTGCCCGGCGCGAGAGTTTCTTCGGCAACTTCATGCGCCTGCTGGGCGACCCACCGCGGGCCGCCGAAGTGCACTTCCTGGAGCCGATCCGCGCCAGCGAGGACGGCCGTCGGCGCATGGCCGAGACCTGTCGCGAGCGCATCCTGCGGGCGATGCAGGGTGATGCCGCGGCGTGATCGCGCCGCCTTCACCGCTGCCTGCGACACTGAGGTCATGACCCCGCTCGACTACCGA
>DASUOA010000115.1:0-6100 GCA_036276895.1 Arenimonas sp.
GACCGACCAGTCGCCACTGCCATCACCGAAACTCCCGCTCAGCCCCTTGTCGACGTTGCCAGCTTCGATGTCCTGCGAATTGAACTGCCGCGATTCGTTTGCAGCCAGCGTCAAACTGATGGTACCGGCGGAGCGCTCGCCGGCCGCGTCCAAGCCCCAGACGCTGACGTCGGCGGCGACATTCTCGTTGTTCATCAGCCGCAGGAAGCCCTGCTGATCCTCGTTGGAAGCCGGCGGCACCATCCACAGATACTGGTCGTCGGTCGACAAAGAGAACGACGGCGGTGGTGCACCGACGACGGTGATCGTTCCGAACATGCCGCTGCCTGGAGCACCGTGCAATTCGCAGGAATAGCCGACCGTCCCCGCTGTGTCGAACGCCACGGTTGCCGACCAGGATGCGCCGCTGGGGTCGCCGTTACCCCCGTCACTATCACAACCATTCGCGCAGCGGAACTGGGTGACCGCACCCGGATCCGACACCACATTGTGGATACCGCCGCCGTTAACGAAGGTCACGGTGTCGCCGACATCAATCGTCAAGGACGCCGGTGAGAACGTGTTGCTGCTGCGAGCAGTCACCTGATGATCGGCCGCCCGTGCTTCGTGGGCGAGCAGCAGCGTGAACAGTGCGAGGCACATGCACGAAGTTTTCATGGCTACCTCCCTAGGGGCGCCCCGACTCCGGACCCGAGGGCGGCCGGACGCGCAATCGCTCGGGCAGTCTACACCCGTTCCAGCCCCATCGGAGGCGGAAGCAGCACCCGCACCCGCGTCCCGCCCTCGCCGCTGTCCACCTCGATGCGGCCGCCCAGAATGCGCGTCACCAGGTTGTAGGCGACATGCAGGCCGAGGCCGCTGCGGCCCTGGCCGCGGCGTGTCGTGTAGAACGGCTCGAACACATGCGGCAGTGCCTCGGCCGGAATGCCGCTGCCGTTGTCCTCGACCACGTACTCCACCCGTCCGTTTTCGAGTTCGCGTGCGCTGATGCGGATACGCCCTGACGACTGCGCGTCGAACGCGTGGGTCAAGGCGTTCTGCAGCAGCTGCCCGAGCACGCGACCCAGCACCCGCGGGTAGTTGTCGATCTCCAGCCCCTCCGCGGCGGCGATCTCCACGTCGATCGGACGACCGTGCCAACTGTCCTCGTGACTGTGGCGCACCATCTGCAGGTGCTCGGAAACACGGAAGCGGCGCCGCTCGTCTTCGATCTGATCGGCCGAGAGCTGCTTGAAGGTATCGACCAGCTCGGCCGTGCGACCGAGATTGGTATCGAGCAACCCGGCAGCATCGCGCGCGGTCTCGAGGAAGCCGGCCAACTCGCTGCGCTTGAGTTCGCCGGCGGCGAACTGGCGCTGCACGTCGCGGGCGCGATCGCCGAGCAGGGTGCTGGCGGTCACGGCGTTGCCCAGTGGTGTATTCATCTCGTGCGCGATGCCCGAGACCAGGCTGCCCAGGGCCGCGAGCTTTTCCGCTTCGATCAGTTCGCGCTGGGTCTGGCGCAACTCGACCAGCGCATCCTCGGCGCGCTGCTTGGCCTGCGACAGTTCCATGGTGCGCTCGGCGACTTCAAGCTGCAGCTGCCGGCGATGCTCATGGATGCTGTGCACGCGCCAGCGGTAAGCGACATACAGCGAGCCCAGCGCCAGCAACACGAACAGCGCCCGCGCCCACGTCGTCATCCACCACGGCGGCAGGATGTGGATCGGCAGCTCGGTCACCCTGGCGGCATCCAGGCGCCCCGGCTCGCCCGCCTTGACCCGGAACACGTACTGCCCGGGCGCGAGATTGGTGTAGGTCGCGCTGCGCTCGGCGGCATTGGTCTCGATCCAGTCGGGATCGAAACCGTCGAGCCGATAGGCGTAGCGAAGACGCTCGGGCGCCAGCAGCTCCTGCGAGGCGAAGCGCAGGCTGAGCATGCCGGCAGCCGAAGACGGCAAGGTCAGGGCTTCGACCCGATGCAAGGGCATCGGTAGCGGCGACTCCGAATCGACGGCGCGCGACTCGACGCGACGGTTCCACAGCCGCAGTTCGGTCAGTAGCGGCGCCGCCGCTGGCGGGCTGTCGGCAACCGCAGCAGGGTCGAACACGGTGAAGCCGCGCGTCGCCGCGAACAGCATGCGGCCATCGCCCAGACGCGCCACCGCACGCGACTGGTAGTCGCCATCGAAGGCACCGTCGGCGGCACCGAAGGCATCGAGCGCGCCGCTGCGCGGATCGAAACGCAGCAGGCCGCGCTTGCCGCTCAGCCACAGGTGGCCATCGTCGGCTTCCGCCAGCGCTTGCACGACCTCGAAGCCGCGCTCGGCAAACGCCGGAATGCGCTCGAACCGCGCCGACGCCGGATCGCCGGGATCGTCGAGCCGCATCCGCAATAATCCGGCTGCCGCACTCGCCAGCCACAGCGAGCCATCGCGCGCGCGCAGAAACTGGGTGATACCGCCATCGGGCAAGTCGGCACCGGGCTCGCTGCCGGAGACATGGTGATGACGCTCGATCCCGCCGTCGCGCGCCAGCCAGTGCAAGCCGTCGCTGGCGGCGACCACGAGGGTGTCGTCGTCGAAAGCAGCGATGTCGCTGACCCAGGAGGCGATCGGGTAATGCGCCAAGGGCGCGAGATCCTCACGACGCAGCACGAAGATGCCGCGATCGAAGGTGCCGGCGATCACCCGCTCCGGCTCCAGCCACAGGCGGGTGATCTGCACACCGGCCAGCGGCTGCGGCAAGGGCGGCACGCGCACCGTGCCGCTTTTCAAGTCAAGGATGCGGGCACCGGCGAGCACGCCCATCCACACGTCATCGCCATCGCGGACCATGCCGCTGATGCCAAGGCCGGCGGTCGCCGGAAAATCCTCCAGCTCGCCGGTATCGGCGCGATAGCGGTACAGGCCGTTGCGGCCGCCCAGCCAGACCGCGTCATCGCCGTCCTCGAGCAGCGAATACACCACCGGGTCGCGCAGTGCACGCGTTGCCGCGCGATCCGGCGTGAAGCTGGCAAAGCGGTTGCCGCGTGCATGCAGCACGCTGATGCCGCCGGTGTAGGTGCCAGCCAGCAGGCTGCCATCGCGCGCCTGCAGCAGGCTCATCACCCGGCCGGCGCCGAGCGAGCGCGGGTCGGGGCGATGATGTGCGTAACGCTGCACGCGCGGCGTCGTGCTGTCAGGATCTTCGACCCGGTTCAGCCCCTCGCGCGTGCCGACCCACAACTGCCCTTCGCTGTCGCGCATCACGGAGCGCACGATGTCGCTGTTGAGCGAATCCGGATCGTCGCGACGATGCCGCAGCACCCGCCACTCGCGCGTCGCTGCATCGAATCGGAATACGCCTTCGGCCACCGCGCCGACCCACAGCACGCCGGAGCGGTCGAACAGCAAGGCATCGATACGGGTACTGAGCAAAGGCGTCGCCAATTCGGCATCGGCATAGGGCATGTCAACAACGCCCGTGCTGGGATCCAACCGCCACAGGCCACCGAGACTGCCCAGCCACAGATTTCCTTCGGCATCGCTGGTCAATGACTCGAAGCGGGTATCCGGCGGCATCTGGTCCGCCGCGAAGGTCCAGGCCATGCGCTTGCCGACGGCCGGATCGTAGCGGCTGAGGCCTTCGTAACTGGCGATCCACAGCACACCCGCGGCATCGACATGGAGGCCGCGAACTTCCGCCTGCGCCGCGCTGTCGCCGTCGATCGGAACCACCTCGAAGCGATCGGCCGCCTCGTTGTAGCGCGCCAACCCACCTTTGCCGCCGACCCACAGCACCTGCTGCCGATCGATGGCCAGCGCCAGCACCACATCACCCGCGAGGCCATGGCTGGCACGGCGATAGACGCGGAACTCGTGTCCGTCAAAGCGGTTCAGGCCGTCCTGGGTCGCGACCCAGAGGAAGCCGTGACGGTCCTGGATCATGGTCCATGCGGTGGCCTGCGACAGGCCCTGCTCGGTGCCGAGCCGGCGAAAGGCAGTCGAGCCCGGCGCCAACGCGGCCGCGGCGGTGCCGACCAGGGCGGCCATCGAGAACAGCACTGCCATCAGGCTTGCACGCATGAAGCAGGTCTCCGGCATCGGCCGCGCCATGACCGGATGGTAGCCCAAGCTCCGGAGAGGGCAAGCCGGCCCGGCCAGCCGCCCGCTGCCACGGCACTGGGTGCGGCAGCGAACAGACGGGCCTGCGCGACAGGTCTAGCTTCGGCTCCGGATCGTGCAACGCGCCACCGGCGCAAGCTGCGCACCGTCGACGCGCTGCGTCACGGTCGCTTCCTCTGGGCACGTTCCAACAGTTCTGGAGCGTGTCATGCAGACATCCCTTCGCACCGTTTCCCTGCTGTTGCTGCTTACCGCCTTCACCTGCGCCAGTACCGGCTGCCAAACCATCCGCGGCTTCGGCAAGGACACGCAGAAGGTCGGCGAAGAGATCGAGGAAGAGGCCGAGCGGCACATCGACGAGCCCGCCGAGCAGCCGGACTGAGTCACCTCCATGCGCAACGGGCTCAACCTACGCGTGATCGAGATCGCCTGCTGGACGCTTGGCGTCTCGCTGTTGCTGGTCTACGCCGGCGGTCGAGCGCACGGCGAAATCGAACGGCGTCAGGCGATTGCCGCGTTCACCGCGTCCAAGTCGACGGCGACCCTGGCCTTGGCCAAGGGTGCAGCGATCGACGCCGCCGCGGCACCCGCGATGGTGCCGGTCGCACAAACCACATGGGCCCCGCTCTCGGCCGTACCGGGCGATCCGGATCGCAGCGAGTGGTCGCCCGCGCGCGTCCGCGGTCATGCCGAAAGCGTGCTCGCCGATCCCTCGCTGCCTGTTGCACTGCTGCGCATTCCCCGCGTGGCGCTGGAAGTGCCGGTTTATCCGGACGTCGGCGAGCGCAACCTCAATCGTGGCGCCGGCCTGGTCGATACCGGCGCCAACGCCGACAGCAACGGCAACATCGCCATCGCCGCGCATCGCGATGGTTACTTCCGCGTCCTCAGCCAGGTCGAAGTCGGCGACGTGATCGAGCTGGAAAGCGCCGCGCAACAGCGCCGCTACCGCATCGATGCACTGTCGATCGTCGACCCGCACGACCTGTCGCCGCTGCAGGCCAGCGATGGCCCGGTGCTGACCCTGATCACCTGCTACCCGTTCTGGTTCGTCGGCAATGCGCCGCAGCGCTACATCGTGCGCGCCGTGGCCATGCAGTAAAGCACGACGGCCACCGGCAAACCCGGCTGGCCATCGCGATGACGGTACCCGCCGCAGGCGGGATCCGATGGTTGTTCCGCTACAGGAGAAGGAAGATGAAAACGATGAATCCGCGCCTGATCGCGCTGCCGGTGCTGCTGGTCGGCTTGGCCTGTGCCGGTGGCGTCGCCGCGCAGGACCTCAAGACCGGGCAACTCGCCCCGGCCCATACCCGTGTGCTGAGTTGCGGCCAGGTCGACATGGCCTGGAACGTCGAGCTGATCACCCAGTACCCGCGCATCCCCGAAGCCTGCTTCGAGGTGGTCACCAACAACGGCATCAAGTGGGCGCGTTTCGAGGCCGACTTCGTGCGGCTCGACCGTGACGGCTCGGTCGTGGCCGACTTCCACGGCCCGAAGGGCCGCAGCATGGGTCGCTATACGGTGCTCAACGGTCCCGACGACCAGGTGACGCTGGATGGGCGCAAGTATCCGTTCTCGAAGCTGGTCAGTGGCCAGCGCATCAACCTGTACGTGCCCGAAGGCGCCGCGGCGCTGACTACCGAGCCCGGCCTGCCGCCGGAGCGCTACGGCCGCTTCGTCCGATACGAGGAGGTCGAGGTGGAGCCGCGCTATGCCGAGCAGGATCCGCAGCCGACCTACTACGCCGCGCAGCTGCCGCGTACCGCCGGCCCCTTGCCGTGGTTCGCGGCCGCCGGTCTCGGTGCGCTGTTGGGCGGCCTTGGCCTGCGTCTGCGCAAGCGTGGCTGATGCGTCATGAGCGCCGTACGCGTACTCGCCATCGCACTCATCGTCGCCGGCGCGCTCAGTCTGGTCTTCGGCGGTTTCGACTACGCCGGAGACCGGCAGCAAGCCAAGCTCGGCCCGATCGAGTTTTCGGTCGTCGAGCAGAAGCGCTTCAACATTCCGATCTG
>DASUOA010000116.1:0-6324 GCA_036276895.1 Arenimonas sp.
GGGCTTGCCGTCCTTGCCGAGGAAGGCGTCAACGCAGGCTGTCTTCAGGCCGAGCTGGGCAGCGCGGATGGCAGCGACGTAACCGCCAGGGCCGGCGCCAATCACCACGACATCGAATTGTTGGCTCATGGTCAGTAGTCCTTACAGGCCGAGCAGCATGCGGTGCGGGTTTTCCAGCTGGTTCTTGATGTCGACCAGGAACAGCACCGCGTCCTTGCCATCGATGATGCGGTGGTCGTAGGACAGCGCGATGTACATCATCGGCGCGATCACCACCTGGCCGTTCTCGGCGATCGGACGTTCCTTGATGGCGTGCATGCCGAGGATGGCCGACTGCGGCGGGTTGACGATCGGCGTCGACATCAGCGAGCCGAAGGTGCCGCCGTTGGTGATGGTGAAGGTGCCGCCCTGCAGGTCTTCGAGCTTCAGGCCGCCCTCGCGGGCCTGCTTGGCGAAGCCGGCGATGGCGCCTTCGACATCGGCGAAGGACATGTTCTCGACATTGCGCAGCACTGGCGTGACCAGGCCCTTGTCGGTGGCCACGGCTATCGAGATGTCGGAATAGCCGTGATAGATCACGTCATTGCCGTCGACCGAAGAGTTGACGATCGGGTGCTTGATCAAGGCGTTGGCCGCGGCCTTGGCGAAGAAGCTCATGAAACCGAGCTTGATGCCGTGGGTCTTCTCGAAAGGCTCGCCGAGCTCCTTGCGCATCGCCATCACCTTGCCGAGGTTGACCTCGTTGAACGAGGTCAGCATGGCGATCGAATTCTTCGACTGCATCATGCGTTCGGCGATGCGCTGGCGCATGCGGGTCATCGGCACGCGCTGTTCCGGGCGGGCGCCGCCACCGGAGGCGACGTGCTTGACCAGGTCTTCCTTGGTGACGCGACCGCCGCGGCCGGTGCCGGGGACATCGGCCGGATTCACGTCGTTGCGCGCCGCGTAATTGGCAGCGCCGGGCGGCAGGCCGGTGGTGTCGGCCTTGGCGGCGGTAGGCGCTGCGGCCTTGGCCGGCGCGGCCGGTGCAGCGGCTGGAGCGGGCGCCGCCGCGGCGGGCGCCGGAGCGGCAGCGACAGCGCCTTCCTCGATGATCGCGATCACCTGTTGCGAGGTGACGGTATCACCGGCCTGGAACTTCAGTTCCTTGAGCACGCCGTCGACCGGTGAGGGCACTTCCAGCACGACCTTGTCGGTTTCAAGGTCGAGCAGGTTTTCGTCGCGGCGAACGGAATCGCCGGCCTTCTTGTGCCACGTGGCGATGACGGCGTCGGAAACGGATTCCGGGAGGACGGGGACTTTGACTTCGATGCTCATGGACACTGTCCTGGCTGCGTAATGGAATGGGGAAGGGAAATCAGCGCTTGCCTTCGCGGATGGGCGCGTTGACCAGCGCATCCTCGATCAGCTGTGCCTGTTCCTTGGCGTGGCTGCTGTGGTGGCCGCTGGCGGGGGCCGCCGAGCGCGCCCGGCCGGCGTAGCTGAGGCTCTGCCACGGCGAGAGACAGGCTTGCAGGTGGTGGTGGATCTGCCGCCAGGCACCCTGGTTCTGCGGCTCTTCCTGGCACCACACGACCTCTTTGGCGGCCGGGAAGCGTTGCAACTCGGCATCGAGTGCCGCCGCCGGGAACGGGTAGAGCTGCTCGACGCGGACGATGGCGACATCCGGTGTCGACTCCTGCGCGGCTTCGAGCAGGTCGTAATAGACCTTGCCACCGCAGACCACCACGCGACGCGCCTTGTCCGGCTCGACGCAGTGGCTGTCAGGGATCAGCGGCTGGAAGCGGCCATCGGCGAGGTCTTCCATGCTCGACACCGACAGCTTGTGGCGCAGCATCGACTTCGGCGTCATCACCACCAGCGGCTTGCGCACGCCGCGGATCATCTGTCGACGCAGCATGTGGAACATCTGTGCCGGCGTGGTCGGTGTGCAGACCTGCATGTTGTTCAGCGCGCACAGCTGCAGGAAGCGCTCCAGACGCGCCGAGCTGTGCTCCGGGCCCTGGCCTTCGTAGCCGTGCGGCAGGAACAGCACCAGGCCGCAGAGGCGGTCCCACTTCGATTCGCCGGAGCTGATGAACTGGTCGATCACTACCTGCGCGCCGTTGGCGAAATCGCCGAACTGGCCTTCCCAGATGTTGAGCGTCGTCGGCTCGGCGGTCGAATAGCCGTACTCGAAGGCCATCACTGCTTCTTCGCTCAGCAGCGAATCGATGATGACCGCGTGCTCCGGATTCTTGACCAGCTCACGCAGCGGCATATGCGCTTCACCGGTGACCTGGTCATGCAGCACCGCGTGGCGATGGAAGAAGGTGCCGCGCCCCGCGTCCTGGCCGACCAGACGCAGCTTGAAGCCTTCCTGCAGCAGGCTGGCATAGGCCAGGGTTTCGGCGAAGCCCCAGTCCAGCGCCAGCTCGCCGGCCGCCATCTTGCGGCGGTCGTCGTAGATCTTGGCGACGCGCGCATGCAGCTTCAGTGTTTCCGGCACTGCACTCAGTTTCTTCGCCAACGAATCGAGCGAGAAGCGCGGCATCGCGGTCTTGGTGTCGTCGGAGAGCTTGCCGCTGAGCCACGGTGTCCAGTCGACGGCGAACTGGTCGCGGTCGGCCTTGGCCAGTTCGGTGGTGACGATGTTGTTCTCGAGCTTGTCGCGGTAGCTGTCGACCATCGCCTTGGCAGCCGCGGCATCGAGCACGCCCTCGGCGGCCAGGCGCTCGGCATACAGCTCGCGCGTGGTCTTGCGGGCGCGGATGTTCTGGTACATCAACGGTTGCGTGGCCGCCGGCTCGTCGGCCTCGTTGTGGCCGTGACGGCGATAGCAGACCAGGTCGATCACGATGTCGCGGCCGAACTCGTGGCGGAAGTCGAAAGCGAGCTGGGCGCAGAAGGCCACCGCTTCCGGGTCGTCGCCGTTCACGTGCAGCACCGGCGCGCCGATGATCTTGGCCGGGTCGGTGCAGTACAGGGTCGAGCGGGTGTCATCCGGGCGGTGGGTGGTGAAGCCCACCTGGTTGTTGACCACCACGTGCACCGTGCCGCCGACCGCAAAGCCGCGCGCCTGCGACATCTGGAACAGCTCCATGATCACGCCTTGGCCGGCGAAGGCCGAGTCGCCGTGGATCAGGATCGGCAACACCTGCTTGCGCTCGCTGTCCTGCCGGCGCATCTGTCGCGCGCGCACGCTGCCGGCGACCACCGGGTCGACGATCTCGAGGTGCGAGGGATTGAATGCGAGGGCAAGGTGGACCGGGCCGCCGGGCGTGGCGACATCGGCGGAGAAGCCCATGTGGTATTTCACGTCGCCGCTGTGAAGCGGATCCTCATGCGCCTCGAAGCGTCCCTCGAACTCGGCGCAGAGCTTGTGTGGCGGCTTGCCGAGGGTGTTGATCAGTACGTTCAGGCGGCCGCGGTGGGCCATGCCGATCACCACGTCCTTGACGCCGGCGCTGCCGCTGCGGCGCACCAGCGTGTCCATCAGCGGGATCAGCGAGTCGCCGCCTTCCAGCGAGAAGCGCTTCTGGCCGACATACTTGGTGTGCAGGTAACGCTCCAGGCCCTCGGCGGCGGTCAGGCGCTCGAGGATGCGCTGCCGCTCCTCGGCCGGGAAGCCGAAGCGGCCCGCTGCCTGCTCGAGGCGACGCTGCATCCAATGCCGTTGCGTGGCATCGGAGATATGCATGAACTCGGCACCGATGCTGCTGCTGTAGGTCGCCTGCAGCTTGCCCAGCAGGTCGCGCAGCTTGTAGCGCTCGCTGCCGAAGTAGGTCGCGACCGGAAACTCGCGGTCGAGATCGGCGCTGGCGAGGCCGTGCTCGGCGAGATCGAGGTCCGGCGCCGGCTGCTTGGAGGTCATCGCCAGCGGATCGAGATTGGCGCCAAGGTGGCCGCGCGAGCGATAGGCGGTGACCAGCTTGCCGATCGCCGTCTGCTTGCGTGCGGCTTCCTCGTCGACGCTGCCGGTGGCATAGCGGGCCGCACGCGCGGCGTGCTGCACCTGAGCCATCACTGCCGAATGCGGGATATCGCCACCATCGCGACCGCCGGTGCCGTCGAAATAGGCCTTCCACTTCGGGCCAACGCTGTCGGGGTCGACGAGATACTGCTCGTACAGGTCTTCGATATAGGCGGCATTGCCGCCCGCGAGTTGAGAGGTCTGCGCGAAATGCTTGATCAGACTGTCCACGACCCTGGCCTGGTGCCCGATGGGCAGCTAAGTGGTTGTTTGGATTGGGAGTGATGCGCGTCGCCGGCTGGCGGCGACTCGGCAACTGCTCCATGCGTTGCTCTACCTCGGGCATCCCTGCCCTCGAAGGTCGCGCATTATAGCCCCAGCCTGCGGGCCTTTAGAACCGGGCTGTCCGGCTCAGATGCCGAGTGAGCGCAGCTCGCTGCACGCGCGTGAACGTTCCCAGACGCGCATGAACTGCTCGCGCAGCTGCTTGGCGCGGGCCGGTTGGGCCGGGCTCCACTCGCCCTCCCAACGGCTGCCGAGCTGGCGGAACAGGAAACCATCGCGGTCGTTGACCAGATAGGCGCCGGCGTACTGCTGGTCGACCGGGTCGGCCGGCGCGCGGAACAGGAACACGCTGGGCAGACGTTGCGCCAGCTCAAGCAGGGGGTGCCCACTGCCGGCTGCGGTGGCCGGCTCCTGGATCAGGATGCGCACCACGCCGCCGTGCCCCGAAGTGCCGAATCGGCGCAGCGCATCGACCAGCGCCGGCTGGCCATACAGGTTGTGCTCGAGGTCGCGGGTGTACAGCCACATCTCGCGCCGGGCCGTGTCGATCAATTGCCCGCTGGCCGCGGCGACGGCGGCCAGGTCCTCCACGGATTGGATCGGTTCCGCTGCCGCGCGCGGCGTGGCGGCAGGGCGCTCCAGCGCGGCCGGCGGCGGCAGGCTGCGACGCATCGCCTGGTGTTCGATACCGGCTTCCATGAAGCGCTCGCCATAAGGTTCGAAGCCGTGCCGTGCGTAGAACGGTTGCGCCTGTACCTGGGCATTGAGGCTGACGTCGCTCCAGCCGCGACGCTGCGCCTCTTCCACCAGCGCGCGCATCAATGCGTCGCCGACGCCCTTGCCGCGCCAGTCCTTCATCACCGCCATGCGGCCGATCTTGTGCTCGGGCGTCAAGCGGCCGGTGCCGATCGGCTGGTTGCCGTTGTCGCGGGCGATGACGTGGTAGCAGCGCGGATCAAGCTCGTCCCACTCTTCCTCGACCGGCACCTGCTGTTCGACCACGAACACCGTTTCGCGCACTTTGCGAAGGTCGTTGAAGTCGATCGTGTAGTCGGCGGGTTCGACCCGGAATTCGCTCTCGATCATGGCGTTACCTGCGGCGGCGTGGAACCTGCAACTGATAATGACCAAGCTCGGTCAACTGCGCCAGCGCTTCCTTGCCGGCGCCGTCGAGGCTGGCCCAGGTGTCCACGTCGATTCGCTCGGCGGCGGCCAACCGCGCGGCACTGCGCACGCCCATCGACCGTACTTCTCCGTGCGCGAACAGCTGCGCGCGACGTCCGTCGCGGGTCCAGGCGAAGCGGGCGAACGGATGGCGCAGCAGGCAGCCGCCGGCGGTGAGCGCCTCGTCGATCTTGCCGATCGTTGGTGCGCGCGCGGCCGGGGTGATATCGCCGGCGCTGCGATAGCGGGTGATGAAGCGGCCGAACCATGCGCGCAACGTGGCATCGTCGGTCTGCAAGGCCGCCAGCGCCTGCTTGACGCGCGCCATCGCGGCCTCGTCGATTTCGAAGGCGTCTTCGGGTTTCTGGAGATCGGGGTCGGCATAGCGCGATTCCTCCGGCAGCAGCTCGGCCAGCGCCTCGGCGAAATCGACCAGCAGCTCCGACGTGGATGGCGCGCGCATGCCAAAGCTCAGCGTCAGACAATGGTCCTCGGCCACACCATGGTGCGGAACGCCGGGGGGCAAGTAGAGCATGTCGCCGGGGCCAAGGACCCAGTCATGGCTGGGCGTGAATTCGCGTAGCAGCTTGAGTTCGACATCGGGGCGGAAATCGAGCGGTGGGTCGGGACGCGCATCGATCTGCCAGCGACGATGACCGAGGCCTTGCAGCAGGAACACGTCGTACTGGTCGACATGCGCGCCGACCGAGCCGCCCTTGACGGCGAAGCTGATCATTACATCGTCCATGCGCCAGGCCGGCAGGAAGCGGAAATGCGCGAGCAGCGCGCGCACGTCCATGTCCCATTTGTCGACGTCCTGCACCAGCAAGGTCCAGTCGCGATCGCCCAGTGGCGGAAACTCGTCTTCGCGGAAAGGGCCGCTGCGCAACGTCCAGCGATCACGCTTGCGCTCGTGCTGGACG
>DASUOA010000117.1:0-7013 GCA_036276895.1 Arenimonas sp.
CCCCGTTGCGCGAGACCCTGGCCGCGCGGCTCAAGCGCGAGGGTTTCGCGGTCGATACCGCCGCCGACGGCGAGGAAGGCCTGTATCACGGCAAGGAAGTACCCTTCGATCTGGCGGTGATCGACCTCGGCCTACCCAAGCTCTCGGGCATGGACTTGGTGAAGGCCTTGCGCGAAGCCGGGCAGAAGTTTCCGATCCTGATCCTGACCGCGCGTTCGAGCTGGCAGGACAAGGTCGAAGGCCTGAAGGCCGGTGCCGACGACTATCTGGTCAAGCCCTTCCATGTCGAAGAGCTGCTGGCGCGCATCAATGCGTTGTTGCGCCGTGCTGCCGGCTGGAGCAAGCCGTCGCTGGAATGCGGTCCGGTGCATCTCGACCTGTCGGCGCAGACGGTCAGCGTCAATGGTGCCGGTGTCGACCTCACCAGCTACGAGTACAAGGTGCTCGAATATCTGATGCTGCACGCCGGCGAGCTGGTGTCCAAGGCCGACCTCACCGAGCACATCTACCAGCAGGACTTCGACCGCGATTCCAACGTGCTCGAGGTCTTCATCGGTCGCCTGCGCAAGAAGCTCGACCCCATGGGCGAAATCAAGCCGATCGAGACCGTGCGCGGTCGCGGCTACCGCTTCGCCATTCCGCGCAACGAATAAGCCATGGCTGCAGTGCCGCAGGCGGCGACGGCGCGGAGCGGCTGGCGGCGGTGGGTGCTGTCGCTGCAGAGCCGGCAGCTGCTGGCGGCGAGCCTCGGCCTGGTTGCCTTTCTCGGTTTCACCGGTTACGCGCTCGACCGCGCCTTCGTCGAGACCGCGCAGAGTGCGCTGCGCGAGCGCCTGACCAACCTGGTCCGCGGTTATGTCTCCGGCACCGAGATCCTGCGCGACCGCGCCATCTACGTGCCCGAAGTGCCGCCGGACCAGCGCTTCACCATTCCTGGCAGCGGCCTGTACGCGAGCATCCGCGGCGACGGCGTGCGCTGGGCCTCGGGCTCGTCGCTGGGTCGCGACCTGCCGCCGGTGGAGTTGCTGGCGCCGGGAGACTCGCGCTTCGTCGGACCCTTGCCGATCATCGACGCCTATGGCATGAGCCAGCGCGTCTACGGCTTTTCGCTGGGCACGGTCTGGGACAGCGAGCAGGGTGACGTCGAACTGACCTTTACCGTCTGGGAGGACGCCGACCAGATCGCGCGACAGGTCGAGGTCTATCGCCGGGCGCTGTGGGCCTATCTCGGGCTGGCGGCGGGGTTGCTGCTGATCGTGCAGGCTTTCGTGCTGCGCTGGAGCCTGCGCCCGCTACGCATGGTCGAGCTGGAGTTGGCGCGGGTGCAACGGGGCGACAGCCAGCGGCTGTCCGGGTCGCACCCGCGTGAGCTGGCGCCGCTCGCGGACAGTATCAACGCTTTCGTCGAAAGCGAGCGCACGCATCTCGAGCGCAGTCGCAACACCTTGTCCGATCTCGCGCACAGCCTGAAGACGCCGCTGGCGGTGCTGCGCGCGCGGCTGGAAAGCGGCGGCGACGACGTCGTGCTGCGCCAGGAAGTGGCCGCGCAAGTGCAACGCATGGACGAGATCGTCTCCTACCAGCTGGCCCGCGCCGCGCGCAGCGGCCATGCGCTGTTCTCGGCGCCGCTGGCGATCGAGCCGCGCGCCGAGGAGATCGTCGCCAGTCTGGAGAAGGTCTATGCGCGCAAGGGCGTGCTGTGCGAGTTCGATATCGACCCGGGCGCCTGCTTCCACGGCGAGCTGGGCGACCTGCAGGAACTGATCGGCAACCTGCTGGAGAACGCGTTCAAGTGGGCGGTGCATCGCGTGCTGCTGACCGTGCGACACGAGCCGGCGCCGACCGGTCGCCGGCCTGGCGTGTTCATCGCCGTTGACGACGATGGTCCGGGCATTCCCGACGAGCGCATTGGCTTGTTGCTGCAGCGGGGCGTGCGTGGCGACGAGCGCGTGCATGGCCATGGCATCGGTCTTGCCATCGTGCAGGACATCGTGCGCGCCTATCGTGGCGAACTGCAGGTGGAGCGCTCGCCGGAGCTCGGTGGTGCACGTTTTGCGGTGCACTTCCCGCCGCTGGTGTAGGGCGCCACCTCAGGCCAGCGGCGAGGGGCCGTAGAAGCGTTGCAGATGCGCCGCGACCCGCGGCAGGTGTTCGGCCAGCAGCGCGGGTGCCGAGAAGTGGTACTCGCTGGCGACGGCGAAGAACTCCTCCGGAGCTTCGGCGGCGTAATCGTCGATCGGCGTCTCTTCGCCGGCATCGACGCGGGCGCAGAAGGCATCGAACTCGCGCTGGAAATCCTGCGCCCACTGCCGTTGCCACGCGGCCGGCAGCGGCGGTGTGCCATCCATGACGCCATCGAGCGCGTCGAGCTTGTGCGCCATCTCGTGCGCGACCAGGCAATAACCGGCCCGCGGATCATCGAGATCGGCCAGCACGTCGTCCCAGGACAGGATCAACGGGCCGTATTCCCACGACTCGCCGGCCAGGTCGTCGTCCCATTCGCTGAGCACGCCGGTGTCTTCATCGTGATGTTGGCGCTGCACGCGGAAGGCGCCGGGGTAAAGCACGACTTCGGACCAGCCATGCAGGCCTTCGCGGCCGAATTCGAGCAGTGGCAGGGCGAGCAGGGTGGCGAGGATCTCGCGCTGGGCGGTATCGAGCTGCAGGCCTTGCACCGGGGTGAAGGTTTTCTCCTGCAGCACCACGGCGGCCAGTTGCAGCAAGCGCTGCTGCCGCTCGGCTTCGAGTGCGGCGAGCCATCCGAGGCGCTCGGGAATGCGCGGCAGTGACTGTGGCAGTCCGCCGCGTCGCTGGCGGCGGAACAGGTTCAACATCTGCGGCTCAGCGGAACATGCCCGGCAGCAGGCTGTTCCAGCGCGGTGCCGCGCTGCGGCTGGGCGCCGTGCTGCGCACCGGCGCAGCCGTGCTGCCGCCGGACTTCGGCGTCGCCGGCGCGGTGCCGCTTGCGCTGGACTCGGCGTCGTCGCTGGGCTTGCTGCAACTGGTGCTGGCCGCTGGCGTTTCGGTCTCGGCGGTTTCAGCACGGGCCTCGCTCGCCGACAGCGCGAACAGCAGGGGAAGGAGCAGCAGCGGGCGGGTCATGGCGTTCACCTGGGCAGCAGTTCCTGGATTGGATGCTGCGAGGGGGAAAAGAGTTGCATCCGGCGATTCTATGCCGGAATCGCGGCGAGTGCCGCGACGTGTTGCATCGCAGCATACCGCTCGCCGCCGGCTTGCGGCAGACTCGGCGGATCGTGAATGCGCTCGCCCAGCCGCCCGCACTGCCCTTGATCCGGGGCCCGGCCCTGCGCCGCGCCCTGATCGCCGGTGCCCGCCGGGTCATCGCCGAGCGCGAGCAGCTCAACCGTATCAACGTTTTCCCGGTGCCCGATGGCGACACCGGGAGCAATATGGCTTTCACCCTGGGCAGCGTGCTGGCCGGGGCGCTGTCGCGGCGCAGTCGTGGTGCCGGCGAGCTGCTGCGGCAGGTCGGCGAGGATGCGGTCGATGGCGCCCGCGGCAATTCCGGCGCGATCCTCGCGCAGTTCTTCACCGGCGTCGCCGAGGCGGTCGGCCCGGCGGCACGCTTGCAACCGGCGGCGATGGCCGACGCGGTGCGTGCCGGCGCCGCATCGGCGCGGCAGGCGCTGGCCGAGCCGCGCGAGGGCACTATCCTGTCGGTGATCGCCGCGTTTGCCGAGGCGCTGGAGTCGCGGCCGGGCATCGCCGACCTGTCGGCCTGGTTCGCGGCGGCCCTGCAACGCGCGCGACAGGCGCTGGCCGATACGCCGAAACAGTTGCCGGTGCTGGCCAAGGCCGGTGTGGTCGATGCCGGGGCGATGGGTTTTGTCGATCTGCTCGAAGGCATCGCCGGCTTCATCGATTCCGGCCAGCTCGATGTCGAGGGACGCGCGGCGGATCTGCCGGCCGACCTGGAAGCGGCGGAAGTCCATGGCGAGCTCGGCGAGGCCGATCCCGAACATCGCTGGTGCAGCGAATGCCTTTTGCTTGGCGAGGGCCTTGATCGCGCCGGGCTGCGCGCGACCCTGGCCGATCTTGGGGCCTCCTGCGTGGTGATCGCCGGCAGCCACAGCCGCCTGCGCCTGCATGCGCACGTGGCGCAGCCCAAGCAGCTGTTCCGCGCGGCGGCACGCTTCGGCCGGGTCGAGTCGTGCAAGGCCGATGACATGCATGCGCAGGCGCGCAGTGCCGCCAACGGAGGCGGCGTGGTGGTGCTGACCGACAGTGCCGCCGACCTGCCCGATGAGGTCGCGCAGCGCTACAACATCCATGTGGTGCCGGTGCGGGTCGGATTCGGCGAAGAGGACTTTCTCGACAAGATCGGCCTGTCCACTGCCGAGTTCTACCAGCGCCTGCGTCGCGAGATCGTGCTGCCGCGCACCAGCCAGCCGCCGCCCGGGGATTTCCGGCGGCAGTTCGAATTCCTGCTTTCGCATCATCCGGCGGTGGTTTACGTCGGCTTGTCGCGGGCGGTGTCCGGTACCCTGCAATCGGCGGAGACGGCGGCGCAGCGTGGCCATGGCGAGCGCATCCATGTCATCGACAGCGCCAATGCCGCCGGCGGTCAGGCGCTGCTGGCCTTGCGCGCAGCCGAGATGGCCGCGGCAGGCAAGGACGTCGCCAGCATCCGCGGCGAGCTTGAGCGCCTGCGGCCGCTGACCCTGACCTGGGCGGTGGCGCGTGATGTCAGCCATGCGGTGCGCGGCGGCCGGCTGCCGGCCTGGGCCAAGCCGGTGGTCGAAGCGCTGGGGGTGACGCCGATCGCAAAGGTCAAGGCAGGTCGCCTGGCGATGGCTGGTGCCTTGCTCGGCAGTCGCGCGGTGCCGCGACGTTTCGCGGCCTACGTCGCGCGCCGCCTGCCGCGTGGGCAACGCTGGCGCTTGATCGTCGGCCATTGCGACGCCGAGCGCGATGGCGAAGCGTTGCGCACCGAACTCGCAGCGCGGATCGACGTCGCCGAATCCTGGCTGGTGGAAACCGGGCCGGCGGTGGGAGCGCACGCGGGGCCGGGCGCGCTGGTGGTCTCGCTGCAGCCGCTGTGAGCATGCGCCGCTGCGACGCGGCACGGCGTTCTCGCCGATAATCGCCGCCATGCTTGATCTGCTCTGGCTGCCGGTGGTGGCCTATCTCCTCGGTTCGGTGTCCGGCAGCCTGTGGCTGGGCCGGCTGCGCGGCGTCGATATCCGGCGCCTGGGCAGCGGCAATGCCGGCGGCACCAATGCACTGCGCACGCAGGGCTGGCGCTTCGCGCTCGGCGTGGTGCTGATCGATATCGGCAAGGGCCTGCTGGTGGTGTGGCTCGCCCTGCGCTTCGCGCCGGAGTCGTTGCGGCACGCACTGGTCTGGACGTCGCTGCTGGCGGCGATGGCGGGGCACATCTGGCCACTGTTCCATGGTTTCCGCGGCGGCAAGGGCGCGGCCACCCTGGTCGGCGGACTGCTGCTGGCCTGGCCGCTGGCTTTGCTGGCGGTACTCGTGACCTGGCTGTTGGTCTTGAGCGCGAGCGGTTACGTCGGAGTGGCGACGGTGTTGGCCGGCTTTGCCTTGCTGCCGATGGCGGCATGGGGCGAGGTCAGCATCGAGCGCTGGGCCTTCGCATTCAGCGCGGCCTTGCTGCTGCTCTACACCCATCGCGGCAACCTGCAGCGCCTGCGTGCCGGCAGCGAGCATCGCTTCGAGCGTGCACGCCTCTGGCATCGCCTGTGGCAGCGGTGGCGCGCATGAGCGCGCAGGACGACCAGCACCGGCTGTTGCAGCGACTCGCGCATGGTCCTGCGTCCGGCGCCGATCTCGCGCGCGAACTCGGCTGCACGCGCAGCGCGGTATGGAAGCGGGTCGAAGCGCTGCGCGCCGCCGGCGTCGAGATCGATGCACTGGCCGGACGTGGCTACGCGCTGGCGCGACCGCTGCGACTGCTCGACGCGGCATCGATACTCGCGGCATTGCCAGCCGACGCGCGCGCCGCGTTGGCGGATCTGCAACTGCACTTCGACATCGACTCCAGCAATGCGCTGGCGCTGCGCGAGCCGGTGCCTGAGCGCGGCTGCCGGGTGTTCCTGTGCGAGCGGCAACGCGCCGGTCGCGGTCGTCGCGGACGGACATGGGCCTCGCCGCTGGCGGCGCATCTGTATCTCACGGTGTCGCGCCGCTTTGACGGCGGCATCGCTGCGCTGCAGGGCTTGAGCCTCGCGGTGGGCGTGGCCGTCGCCGAGGCCTTGCACGATCTGGGCTACGCGGGGGTCGGACTGAAATGGCCGAACGATCTGTATGCCGGTGGCCGCAAACTCGGCGGCATCCTGATCGAGATCGGCGGCGAAGCGGGTGGGCCGGTACGCGCTGCGATCGGGCTCGGATTGAACGTGGCGATGCCGACGGCCGCGGCGCAGGGCATCGACCAGCCCTGGTGCGATCTGGCGATGCTGCGCGAAGGCACGGTGCCCGATCGCAACACGATCGCCGCGGCAGTGCTGGGCCGATTGCTGCCGGCCTTGGCGCGTTTCGCACAACACGGCCTCGGCATCTTCATGGATGAATGGGCGCGCTTCGATGTGCTGGCCGGTCAGGCGGTACGCGTTTTCGATGCCGGCGGCGAGCAGGAAGGCATCGCGCTCGGTGTCGCCGCTGACGGTGCCTTGCGCGTCGCGCAGGCGCAGGGCGAGGTGCGCTTCCACAGCGGCGAGGTCAGCGTGAGGGCGGCATGGACTGGTTGATCGATCTCGGCAATACGCGCCTGAAGTGGGCGGCGCTTGGCGACGATGGCGTCGCCAGCGCGATGACGGCGTTGGCGCACGGCGATGACGACTTCGCCCTGCGTTGGCAGGCCACCTTGGCGCACGCCAGCGCTGGCGATCGCGTCTGGTTGGCGGCAGTGGCTCCGCCATCGTTGCGCGATGCAGTCGAAGCCTCGCTGCAGGCGCGGGGGCTGCACGTCGAAACGGTGCAGGTGCGATCCGACTGCGGCGGCTTGCGGCTTGGCTATGCCGATCCTGCGC
>DASUOA010000118.1:0-5370 GCA_036276895.1 Arenimonas sp.
GCGCGCTGCAGGTAGAGGCGATCCTGGCCATTGATATGCGGCGTACCCGGCGCCCGGCTGCGTCCATCGACGCCGTGGCAGGCGACGCACAGACCGAGTTTGGCTGGCTTTTCCTGCGAGGCAGGCACGGCCGATGCGTCCATCGGCATCGCGAACAGGGCGGCTAGGGCAAAAAGGCGCATGCGGCCATTGTACGGGAGCCTGCCGGTCGAGTTCGCGCCGCGCCGGTCCCGTGGCGCTACACTATCGCCCCTTTGGCTGCACCCTCGGCGTTTCGTGACCACCACCCTGCACACCTCCGACCTGCCCGGCCTCAACCTGCTGCATCGCGGAAAAGTCCGCGACGTGTACGAGCTCCCCGGCAACCGCCTGCTGATGGTGGCGAGTGATCGCCTCAGCGCCTTCGACGTGGTGCTGCCCGACCCGATCCCGGGCAAGGGCGAGATGCTTTGCCAGATCAGCAACTTCTGGTTCGAAAAGACCGCGCACCTGCAACCCAACCACCTCACCCACGAGGACGTGGCCAGCGTGCTGCCGGCCGGCGTCGACGCGGCCCTGTACGTGCGCCGCGCGGTGGTAACCAAGAAGCTGCGCCCGGTGCCGGTCGAGGCGATCGCCCGCGGCTATCTGATCGGCAGCGGCTGGAAGGACTACCAGCGCACCGGCGCCGTCTGCGGGATCCGCCTGGCCGATGGCCTGCAGCAGGCCGAGCAACTGCCCGAGCCGATCTTCACGCCCTCGACCAAAGCGGCGGTCGGCGACCACGACGAGAACGTCAGCTTCGACGAGATCGTCGACCGCATCGGTGGCGACCTCGCCGAGCAGATCCGCGCCGCGACGTTGTCGATCTACCAGTTCGCCTGCGCCCATGCCGCCGAGCGCGGCATCTTGATCGCCGACACCAAGCTCGAATTCGGCCTCGACGAACGCGGCGTGTTGCACGTGATGGACGAAATGCTGACGCCCGACTCCTCGCGCTTCTGGCCGGCCGATTCATACGAGGTCGGCATCAGCCCGCCGAGCTTTGACAAGCAGTACGTGCGCGACTATCTGGAAACGCTGGACTGGAACAAGACCGCGCCCGGCCCGCACGTGCCCGCCGAGATCATCGAGGCGACGCGTGCCAAGTACGCCGAAGCACTGTGGCGTCTGGCCGATCTGCGTCTCGACTAGCGCTTAAGATGGCCGGCGCGCACCACCGGAGCCCGTGATGACCCAGCCCGCCACCGCCGAAACCGACGACCCGCGCCGCCCCGTCGACCGCTGGCTGCACAGCTACGGCGGCGACCACGAAGACCGGCGCAACCAGATCATCCACCTGGTCTGCGTGCCGGCCATCCTGTGGACGGTCACGGCGTTTTTCTGGCTGATTCCGGTGCCGGCCGCCTTTGGCAAACCCGGCCTGTGGATGGCAGCTGCAATGTTCGTCGCCTGGCTCTGGTACTGGCAGCTGTCGCGACCCCTTGGCCTTGGCATGCTCGCGGTGTTCGTGCTCTGCGGCGTGATCAACCAGCTGCTGTACACGCGCATCGGCATGGCCAATCTTGGCTGGCTGGCGCTGGCCGTGTTCGTCATCGCCTGGATCGGCCAGTTCATCGGCCACATCTTCGAAGGCAAGCGCCCGAGCTTCTTCACCGACCTGGTCTACCTGCTGGTCGGGCCGATGTGGACGCTGTCCAAGCTCTACCGTCGCCTCGGCATCAATTGGTAGCGCCGGCGTGAGTGCCGCGCATCGCCTGCCGGGGCGCGACCTCGTGCTGATCGGCATCATCTGCGTCGCTTGGGCCGGCAACTTCCTGAGCTCGGCCTATGCGCTGAAGGAATTCCCACCTTTCCTGTTCACCGCGCTGCGGCTGGTGCTGCTCGCGATCGTGCTGGTTCCCTTCCTGACTCGCCCACGCGCAGGGCAATGGCCGCGACTGATCGCGGTGTGCCTGGCCAATGGCGTGCTGCATTTCGGCCTGAGCTTCTGGGCCCTGCGCGAAGCCGGCAATCTCGCCTCGCCCGCCATCGTGCTGCAGACCTACGTACCCATGGCGGCACTTCTGGCGTGGTGGCTGCTCGGCGAGCGCTTCGGCTGGCGCACCGGCACCGCGATCGCGGCGAGCTTTGCGGGCGTGCTGGTGCTCGGTTTCGATCCGCTGGTACTGGAGGCGCCGGCGGCACTCGGATTGATGCTGGTCTCGGCTTTCTTCCTCGCGCTTGGCACCGTATTGATGCGCGGCATCGAAGGCATGAGCCCGTTCGCCCTGCAGGGCTGGACGGCGGTGATCGGTATCGCGCCCCTGCTTGTGCTCAGCACCTGGCTGGAACCCGACGGCCGTGCCGCCTTCAACGGTGCCAGCTGGATCGGCTGGGGCGGCGTCGCGTACTCGGCGCTGATCTCCTCGCTGCTCGGACATGGCCTGTACTTCAGTTTGATCCGCCGCCATCCGGTGGCGCGCATCACCCCGCTGCTGCTGCTCGCGCCGCTGCTGGCGGTGGGCTTGGGCGTGTGGATCTGGGGCGACACCCCGGGCCCGCGGCTGTGGTTCGGCGGCGCCCTGGTGCTGGCCGGCGTGCTGGTGATCGCGCTGCGCAATCTGGCCAAGGCGCGGCCGACGCCGCCGGCCGAAGACGCCTGAACGACAAAGGGCCGCCGGTTTCCCGACGGCCCTTTGCCTCCCTCCCCAGGGCTCGAATCAGATGGCTGTGGTCGGCCGGTGCTCGCCGGTGATCTTGCGGCTGAGCAGCCAACGACACAGCGCTGGCAGCAGCACGATGGCGCCGACCATGTTCATCAGGAAGAAGAAGCTCAGCAGCACGCCCATGTCGGCCTGGAACTTGAGCTCGGAGAAGATCCAGGTGCCGACGCCGGCCGCCAACGTCAGGCCGGTGAACAGCACCGCGGTGCCGGTGAGCTTCAAGGCGCGGAAGTAGGCGTCATCGAGGCTCATGCCTTTCTGCAGGAACTCGCGCATGCGGCTGTAGATGTAGATCGCGTAATCGACGCCGATGCCGACGCCGAGCGCCGCCACCGGCAGCGTGTTGACCTTGAGGCCGATGTTCATCGACGCCATCAACGCATTGGCCAGCAGGGTCACCACCACCAGCGGCAGCACGATCGCCAGGGTCGCCGCGATCGAGCGGAACGACAGCCAGCACAGCACCACCACCGCCGCGTAGACATACAACATCATCGGCACTTGCGCCGCGCTGACGCGCTCGTTCACCGCCGCCATTACGCCGGCATTGCCGGTCGCCAGGCGCAGATTGACCTGGTGGCTGTCGAAGCTGTCACCCTGCTCGGCGTACTGCTCGGCCAACTGCAGGCGCAGGTTGACGCCGCCTCCAGCCCAGGCATTGTTGGCCTCGCGGAACTGCTTCACCGTATTGACGACGCGGCTGATGGTTTCAGCCTTGTGATCGGTGAGGAAGGCGACCACCGGGATCGCCGAGCAGTCAGCATTGAGCAGGCCCGAATCGGTCTCGAAGCCCTGCGTCGCCACGCGCAGCGAATCGCTGTCGCGCGGCAGCACGCGCCATCGGATCGAGCCGTCGTTCCAGCCGGCATTGACGATCTTGGCCGCCTGCGGCAGCGAGATCACCTGCTGCACGCCCTCGGTATTGCCCAGATGCCAGGCCAGCCGGTCGATCAGCTCCATGGTCGGGTAACTGAGCGTGCAGGCGCTGGGCCGGCCTTCGGCGACCACGGTGATCGAATCAACACCGAGCGCGAAATGGTCGCCGATCTTGTCGGCGTCGCGGTTGAAACGCGCCTCCGGACGCAACTCGGGCACGCCGGCCTCGGAATCACCGATCTGCATCTTCTGCCCGTGCACGTAACCGAAGCCGGCCAGCGCCGCAGCAATCGCAATACTCACCAGCGCAGGACCAGGCTTGGACAAACGTCCCAACAGATGCCACCAGTGGTCATGCCGGCCCATTCGCGCCAGCGCCTCGGCGCGCGCTTTCTTGGGCTTGGCGAAGTCGACATAGGACAGCAGCACCGGCAACAGGATCAGGTTGGTCAGGATGATCAGGCCGACGCCGATGCTGGCGGTGATCGCCAACTCGCGAATGATCTGGATCGGGATCAGCAAAATGGTGATGAAGCCGACCACGTCCGAGGCCAGCGCCACCGAGCCCGGCAGCAGCAACTTGTGGAAGGCCGACCGGGCCGCGACGCTGCGGCGATGGCCTTCGCCGGCATGCGCGGCATCGATCACCTCGCCGCCGAACAGGCGCTCGCTGATCCAGCCGTTGATCATCTGCACGCCGTGCGAGACGCCGATCGCGAAGATCAGGAACGGCGTCAGGATGTTCATCGGGTCGATGCCGTAGCCGAGCAGACGCAGGCTGCCCAGGGTCCAGATCACCGCCACCAGCGACACCAGCACGCCGAGCGCGGCATGTCGCGCCGAGCGCGTGTACAGCATCAGCAGCACGAAGGTCAGCACCACGGTGATGCCGAAGAACGCCACCACCGATTTGGCGCCGTCGGCGATGTCACCGACGATCTTGGCGAAACCGATGATGTGGACGGTGTGACCGTCCTTCTCGAAGTCGGTACGGATCGCTTCGAGTTCGGCGGCGACTTGCTGGTAGTCGAGCTTGGTGCCGGAATCCTCGGGCACCAGCTCGGCCCAGACCATGGCACCGGACCAGTCCTTGGCCACCAGCCGGCCCAATACATTGGCCTTGACGATGTTGCTGCGCACGGTGCGGATGTCGTCGTCGGTGGCGACGAAGCCCTCGACATTAGGCGTGAAGGTGTCGGGAATGACATTGCCGCCGGCGAAGCCGTCCTCGACCACCTCGACGAAACGCACGTTTGGCGTGAACAACGAGCGCACCCGCGAATCGTCGACCGCCTCGATCGCCATCACCCGCTGCGTGACCTGCTCCAGGGTGGAGAAATAGGCCTGGTCGAACATGTCGCCGTCTTCGGCCATCACCGCGACCAGCACGCGGTTGGCGCCGCCGAATTCGCGTTCGTAGTCGAGGAAGGTGCGCATGTATTCGTGCGCCAGCGGGATCTGCTTCTTGAAGCCGGCATCGACTCGCAATTGCCCGGCGAAGAACAGCATCAGCGCGGTGACCAGCGCGAACACGATCAGCACCATCGGGCGGGCGCCGAACACCAGTCGCTCGGCGAGGCGGTGGAACAGGCTGCTGTGCGGATTCATCCTTGCTCCCTCAACGCGGCTGGTAGATGTCGACGCCCTTGTCGCCAATCAGCAGGAAACGGCCGTCGTCCAGCGGCACGGCGCCGGACAGCACCGGCGTGTCGCCGGCGGCGGTCTCGAAGGTCGATGCGGTGAACGGCGACGCGGCATCGGCGCGATACAGTACGGCGCCATTGGCGCCGACAAGGATCGCGCCGCCACC
>DASUOA010000119.1:0-5231 GCA_036276895.1 Arenimonas sp.
CATGGCTGGATCAGGCTTGCGCCCATTGTCCAATATTCCCCACTGCTGCCTCCCGTAGGAGTCTGGACCGTGTCTCAGTTCCAGTGTGGCTGATCATCCTCTCAGACCAGCTACGGATCGTCGCCTTGGTGAGCCTTTACCCCACCAACTAGCTAATCCGACATCGGCTCATCCAGTCGCGCAAGGCCTTGCGGTCCCCTGCTTTCACCCTCAGGTCGTATGCGGTATTAGCGTAAGTTTCCCTACGTTATCCCCCACGACAGGGTAGATTCCGATGTATTCCTCACCCGTCCGCCACTCGCCACCCAGAGAGCAAGCTCTCCTGTGCTGCCGTTCGACTTGCATGTGTTAGGCCTGCCGCCAGCGTTCACTCTGAGCCAGGATCAAACTCTTCAGTTAAAACTAAATGTTTAGCTTTTTTCCGTAGAAGTCGACCATGGCTTCTTGTCGCTTGCGTTGCATATAACAACTCAAAAAACTTAAAGCTTTATGACAGACATCTACAAGAATGGACTCGTCCACCTTGCAGGCGCCCGCACAAATTTCCTGCGCACACTGTCAAAGATCTCTGCAGCCGCGAACCTTTCCAGATCCGCATCCCAGAGCGTTTCGCCCGAGGGAGCCGCACACTATACAGCAGTTTTCGTATCCGTCAACACCCGAAATCCGAAACTTTCTGCCGCTTGCCCCCGCCTACACAACCAACCTGCGGCGAAGGGGCGCGAACTATAGCCGCCCTCTTCACAATTGGGAAGAGGGCGCGCGATTTCAATGCGGCCTTAGTGTGCGATCAGGCGGACACGGGCGAAGTTGCGCTTGCCCACCTGCAGCACGCCCTCGAAACCGGGGCCAAAGGCTCGCTGGGCGTCTTCGAAGGGATGCGCGTCGATGCGCACCGCGCGCTCCTTGAGTTTGCGCGTAGCCTCGGAGTTGCTCGCGGTCAAGCCCGCCGCTGTCAGCAGGGCGGCGATCCGCAAACCCTCGCTGGGAACAGCGATTTCGTTGAGTGGCAGCAGCGAAGTATCGCCCTCGCCGCGCACGACCGCCTGCCAGCCGGCAATGGCCGTCTCTGCGGTCGCGGCGCCATGGAAGCGGGCCGCCAACTCGCGCGCCAGACGCAACTTGGCGTCACGCGGGTTCAGTTGCCCTGCGGCAACCTCCGCCTTCATGCGCGCCAGCTCGGACAACGAGACTTCGAAACTGAGCAGCTCGAACCAGCGCCACATCAGCTCGTCGCCGATCTTCAAGGTCTTGGTGACGATGTCGATTGCCGGTTCGTTGATGCCGATGTAATTGCCCAGCGACTTCGACATCTTCTGCACGCCATCGAGGCCTTCGAGCAAGGGCATGGTCAGCACGATCTGCGGCGGCTGGCCGTAGTGCTCCTGCAACGCCCGACCCATCAACAGATTGAACTTCTGGTCGGTACCGCCGAGCTCGATGTCGGCCTTGAGCGCAACCGAGTCGTAGCCCTGCACCAGCGGATAGAGGAATTCATGAATGGCGATCGGCTGTTGCCCGGCGTAGCGCTTTGCGAAGTCATCGCGTTCGAGCATGCGCGCGACGGTGTGCTGGGCGGCGAGCCGGATCATGTCGGCGGCCGACATCTGACCGAACCATTCGGAGTTGAAACGGACCTCGGTGCGCCCGCGATCGAGCACCTTGAACACCTGGTCAGCATAGGTCTGAGCGTTGGCCAACACGTCTTCACGGGTGAGCGGCTTGCGGGTGACGTTCTTGCCAGTCGGGTCGCCGATCATTCCGGTGAAGTCGCCAATCAGGAAGATCACCTGGTGGCCGAGATCCTGGAGCTGCCGCATCTTGTTGAGCAAGACGGTGTGACCGATGTGCAGGTCAGGGGCGGTCGGATCGAATCCAGCCTTGATTCGCAACGGCCGGCCCGAGGCCAGGCGCGCGGTGAGTTCGTCGAGCTTGAGGATCTCCTCGGCGCCGCGGCCGATGAGGTCGAGTGCGGCTTGCTGGTCGGACATGGGAACCTGCTGAAGACGGCGGCGACCTGATGGCCGCCTGTTAATGCAACGTTAAATCGCGCGCAACGAAAAATCCAGCCAGAACAAGGGTTTGACGCATGGTTTTGAGTCTGGTTATGGTAGCCGCACTTTTGCGGCCGACCATGGTGAGCTTTTGCCCCTGTCCAACCTGCCCCGCCGTGTATCCAAGTGGTCGCGCGAACATTGGCTGCTGTGCGGCAGCTTTGTCTGTCTCGGGGCACTGGTGGCGGGAATTGTCCCGGCTATCGAGCGCGCGGTGGGTGACTCCGCGCCGGCCGAACGACTGACCACTCTGCCTCTGGCGCTGCCGCCGGTCTCCGCCGCGGTGGTGGCCGAAGCACGTCGCAGTGCCTGGCAGATCGTCAATGTCCAGCCGGGCCAGACGCTGGGAGCGATCTTCCAGAAGTTTGGCCTGTCGGGCACCGTAATGCACCGCATCCTGGAATTGCCTTCGGCGCGACAGCCTTTGACCCGGCTGCGCGTCGGTGCCGAGCTCGCGTTCGACATCGCCCCCGACGGCGCATTGCGTGGGCTGCGTTTCGATCGCGACGAGAGCAGCATCGTCGAACTCAGCGTCGGCGAAAACGCTATCGAGGAAACGCTGATCGAGCGCCCCACCGAGCGCCGTGTGATGGTGGCCAGCGGCGAGATCCGCAATTCGCTCTACGCCGATGGCGCCAAGGTCGGGCTGGGCGCGGCAGTGATCAACGAGATGGCCAATGTCTTCTCCTACGACATCGACTTTAGCCGTGATCTGCAGGTCGGCGATCGCTTCCAGGTGATGTACGAGGAAGTCTGGCGCGAGGGCGAGCGGCTGCGCCACGGCGGCATCATCGGTGCGAGCTTCGTCAATCGCGGCAAGGAATTCAGCGCGCTGCGCTTCGAGCGCAATGGCAAAAGTGAGTATTTCGATGCAAGCGGCCGGCCGCTGCGCAAGAGCTTCATGCGCATGCCGATCGAGTTCGCGCGGATCAGTTCGCGTTTCAATCCCAAGCGCCGGCATCCGGTGCTCGGCACCGTGCGTGCGCACAAGGGCGTCGACTATGCGGCGCGCACGGGCACCCCGATCATGGCCGCCGGCAACGGCCGCGTCAGCTTTGCCGGCTGGCAGAACGGCTTCGGCCGCACCGTCGTCATCGACCATGGCAACGGCATCACCACCTTGTACGGACACATGTCGCGGCTGGGCAACTACAAGGTCGGCCAACATGTGGGCCAGGGCAACGTGATCGGCTATGTCGGCGCCACCGGCTTGGCCAGCGGGCCGCACCTGCATTACGAATTCCGCGTGCGTGGCGCGCACCGCGACCCGCTGACGGTAACCATGCCCAAGCCCGAGCCGCTCAAAGGCAGCGAGATGATCGCCTTCCGTGCCGCCACCGCGCCGGTGCTGGCGCGGCTGGAGCGCATCGAAGGAACCCAGCTGGCCCGCCGCTGAGCGCCGTGGGCAACCGTTCCGAGCTGTTCCTCGGACTAATCTCCGGCACCAGCGCCGACGGCGTGGATGCGGCACTGGTCGACTTCGCCAGCGACGCACCACTGCGCTTCGGCGCCACGTTCGCCTACCCGCCCGATCTGCGCGAGGACATCCTGCGCCTGTCGCAGGGCGATGCGCGGCTGCATCTCGACGAACTCGGCATGCTCGACGTGCGCATCGGGCAGTACTTCGCGGCGGTCGTGCAACAGGCATTGTCCGCTGCCGGCATCTCCGCCGGCGCAGTGCGTGCGATCGGCTCGCACGGGCAGACGCTGCGCCATCGACCGATCGGCGACGCACCATTCACTCTGCAGCTGGGCGATGCCCATGTGATCGCCGAGCGCACCGGTATCGACACCGTCGCTGACTTCCGTCGTCGTGATGTCGCCGCTGGCGGACAGGGTGCGCCGCTGATGCCGGCCTTCCATGCAGCGCGACTGGGCGATACGCAGGAGCAGCGGGCCGTGCTGAACCTGGGTGGTATCGCCAACCTCACTCTACTGAAGCCCGGACAGCCCGTGCGCGGCTTCGACACCGGCCCGGCCAACGGGCTGATGGACGCGTGGTGCTTGCGGCATACCGGCCAGGCCTTCGATCGCGATGGCGATCTGGCCGCCAGCGGCCACGTCGATGCGGTATTGCTGGCGCGGCTGTTGAGCGACCCCTGGCTGGCGCTGCCGGCGCCCAAGAGCACCGGTCGTGACCAGTACCATCTCGACTGGCTGCAGTCGCAGCTGCACGGCTGCGTGCTGTCGCCGGCCGATGTGCAGGCCACGCTGTGCGCGTTCTCGGCGCAGAGCATCGCATCGGCATTGCAGCGCGAACTTCCGGACTGCCGCCGACTGCTGGCCTGCGGCGGCGGCGTGCACAACCGCGCCTTGATGCGGATGCTGACCGCGGAATTGCCACAGCTGACGGTGTCCACCACCGCCGACTTCGGGCTCGACCCCGACTTCGTCGAAGCGATGGGCTTTGCCTGGCTGGCGCGCGAAACACTGGCCGGGCGCCCGGGCAACCGCCCCGAAGTCACCGGTGCCCGCGGCCCGCGCGTACTCGGCACGATCTTCCCGGCGTGAGCTACTTGGGCTTGCGCGGCTGCGCGCCGGCTTCGTAGGACGGAGCGTCGTCGGGCATCTCGGTGAAGGCCTTCATCGCTTCCTCGAATACCCGGCTCTCGTCGTCGCGCCAGGCACCGGTCAGGCGGGCGATATCGCCGGGCACCGGCGGCGGGTCGGGCTCGGCCAGCCCCAGCGCCTGCTTGACCAGATGCAGGATCACGTCGTTCAGCGGCCAACCCTTCTGCCGCGCGATCTCCTTGATGCGCGTGGCGATCCGCTCGTCGATGTCCCTCAGGAGAAAGTCCGCCATGTCACCGCCATCGACCCACCGGACACCAGCATAAGCCGCGGTGCGCGGCCCCGCTTTCTGCTGGCTGAATCATCGCGCGCCGCTGGCCCGGCCCGCGTTACCCAATGAGCGGTCTATCAGCCCGGCCCGCAACATGAAGAGATACAGCAGCACACCCGGCAGGGCCACCACGGTGGTGAGCAGATAGAACTGCACATAACCCAGGGACTCGATCAGCGCCCCGGCCGTGGTCCCGGTCAGGATGCGCCCGATCACGCTGGCGCAGGCACTGAGCAACGCGAACTGGGTGGCTGTGAATGCCAAGTTGCAGAGCGCCGACAGATAGGCCACCACCACCACGCCGCCGATGCCACTGGCGAGGTTCTCGAAGCCGA
>DASUOA010000120.1:0-9945 GCA_036276895.1 Arenimonas sp.
GGTGGCGGCACGCTGCCGGCGCCGGGCTCGATCAGCATCGATGTGTATTTCCACGTGATCACCGATGCCAGCGGCAACGGCAGTCTGAGCAGCGGCAAGATCGCCAACCAGATCTCGGTGCTGAACGATGCCTATGCCAGCACGCCGTACACCTTCAACTTGGTCAACGTCACGACCACCGCCAACAGCACCTGGTACAACGGTTGCTACGGCGACAGCTCGGCCATCTCGGCGATGAAGTCCTCGCTGCGTCAGGGCGATGCCGGCGACCTCAATATCTACACCTGCAACCCGAGCGGCGGCATCCTCGGCTACGCTACCTTCCCGAGCTCGTACACCAGCGCCCCGCATCTCGACGGCGTGGTGCTGCTCGACGAGTCGCTGCCGGGTGGTTCGGCGGCGCCGTACAACCAGGGCGATACCGGCACCCATGAGGTCGGCCACTGGCTCGGCCTGTACCACACCTTCCAGGGCGGCTGTAACGGCAGCGGCGACTTTGTCAGCGACACGCCGGCCGAGCGTTCGCCGGCCTATGGCTGCCCGGTCGGTCGCGACAGCTGCAAGGGCAAGGGTGCGGTGCAGCTCGATCCGATCACCAACTTCATGGACTACACCGACGACTCCTGCATGTACGAGTTCTCGCCGGGCCAGGCATTGCGTGCGCACGAGCAGAGCAGCGTGTATCGCAGCTTGACCGCGCAGTAAGCGAGACTGTTCCATTCTGTGTAACAACCAGCAAGGGCGCCCACGGGCGCCCTTGCTGCATCGGGAGCAGCGAAATTGAGCAGCAATCTGGCAGCACTGGGCACGGCATTGTTGCTGGCGACGGTTCCTGCCTGCGCGCGCGACGCACCCGCCCTGCGCCTGTCGTCGCAATCGATGCACGCATCGCAGCGGACGATGCCCCCGCCGTCGCTGGTCTGTCCGCGCAACCAGCTCACGTCCTATGACGGTCGGGTGCTCGATTACGGCAGGAAGCCCTCCGGCCTCCGGTTGCGCATCCATACCGAATGGGATAGCGAGGAATCCGTCGCCTTGGCCCTGTCCGGACCGGCGCTGATCGCGCAGTTGCGCATCGACGGCCGCGCTTTCAGCGAAGACGACTGGGCACGGATCGAGTCGGCGCCCGGTGAACTGCGCGATGGCGTCGATGTCATCGCCTGGGTCTGCGAAGACCCACGGATCCTGCCGGTGGTCGACTGGCGCCCGGCCGTTTCGCCTGCACGCTGAGCGGGTCGGTGTGAACGATTTCCGTTGACCCCGCGACACGCCGGACGAATGCTGGCAGCAGCATCCGCAATTGGTGGACCCGATCACGGATCCGGGAAAACAAGGCGCGCAGGGTGGCAACTGCAGCCGCATGGGGCCGCAGGGCCCATCGTAAACCCGACGCACCGGGGCGGCTGGCGGAGGTTTGCGGATGGCTGGTCGACTGCTCGACAGACAGCACATCGAACAGCACCCCTGGGTGCTTGCGGGACTGATTGCGCTCGTCTACCTGGCATCGGCCCGGCTGGGCTTCCTGACGGCGCTGCCGCCGGGCAACGTCACGGCGCTGTGGCCGGCTTCGGGCATCGCTCTGGCCGCCGTTGTGCTGTTTGGCCGACGCATGCTCTGGGGCGTCGCCCTGGGCTCGTTCATCGCCAACCTCTGGAGCCTCGGCGGCGCAGCCGGCGTAGCAGTAGCCGCCGCTATCGCCGCGGGATCGACGCTGCAGACCGCCGTGGCGGGCGAGCTGCTACGGCGTCGCTTCGGCAACGCCTGCGCACCGCGTTACGGCCGTGAGGTGCTGGATTTCCTGTTCCTGGTCGCGCTGGCCACGCTGATCGCGCCGAGCTGCGGAAGCGCGGCCCTGGTCTGGGGCGACCACGCTGCACCGGCGCAGCTTGGCGAGCTCTGGCGCACGTGGTGGCTGGGCGATTACGCCGGCATCCTCACCTTCGCGCCGTTGCTGATCGTGCTCGGTCGCCACCTGCTGCGCGAGCCGGTGGCGGAGCTGGCGTTGTTTCCGCTGACCACGCTGTGGTTCGGCGTCACCCTGATCGCGTTCTTTTTCGTCCAGCAACTCGAGTTGAGCGCGGCGCCGGGCCAGCCACCGATGCGTGCCTGGCTATTGCTCGGTGTCGGCCTGGGCCTGAACGCGCTGGCAACCTGGTTCATCGATACGCGCCAGCGGGCCGACCGCTCGCTGCGCCAAAGCGAGGCGTATCTGCGGCGGTTGTTCGACGAGTCGCCCGATGCGGTGCTGGTGGTCGATGAAGCAGGCATCGTGCTGCACGCCAATGCACAGGTGGAATCGGTGTTCGGCTACGCGCCAGCCGAGCTGGTCGGCGACACGGTGTTGCGCCTGATGCCCGAGCGCATCCGCAGCCATCATCCGGAGTTGATGGCGCGCTACTTCACGGCGCCGACCCGACGGCAATTGGGCGACAGCGAGCGGCAACTGGTCGGGCGCCGCCGCGATGGCCGGGAGATCCCGGTCGACATCATGCTGAGCCCGGTCCAGGCCAACGGGTCGGTGCGTGCCATCGCCGTGGTGCGCGACATTTCGGCGCGGTTGGCGGCCGAGGCGCGGATCCGCGAGCTCAATCTGACGCTGGAAGCACGCGTGGAAGAGCGAACGGCGTCGCTGCAACAGGAGATCGCCGCCCGCGAAAAGATCGAGGCGGTACTGCAACAGGCGCACGACAACTTGCAACGCAGCGTCGATGCGCTAGCGATGCGCAACAGCGAGATCAGCCTGCTGCGCACGCTCACCGACTTCCTCTATGCCGCCGCCGAGGTCGACGAGGCGGTCACCACCGTGCACCGCTTTCTGCCGCTGCTGTTCCCCCGGACCTGCGGGGTGATCTACCTGCTGCAGGGGGCCCAGTTCGAAGCGCGTCTGGCCTGGGGCGAGATCGATACCAGCGCCCTTCCGGCATTGGAGCACGACGCCTGCTGGGCCTTGCGGCGCGGCCACGTGTACAGCTTCGACGGCGCCGCCAGCATGCCCTGCGCGCACTTCGGCGGCCCCGAGCCGCTACCGTTCCACGCCTGCTGCGCGCCGGTGATCGGCAGTGGCGAGTTGCTCGGAATGCTGCATGTGCGCTTCGCACCCGCCGGCCCGGTCGAGGACGACGGGCCGGAGCGGCTGCTCTCGGATGTCGCAGAGCAGCTCGGCCTCGTCCTCGCCAACCTGCGCCTGCGCCAGTCGCTGAGCGAGCAGGCGATGCGCGACCCGCTGACCCGCGTCTACAACCGTCGGCACATGGAGCTGGCGCTGCTGCGCGAGCTGCGTCGCTGCGCGCGCTCGCGCGCACCCCTGAGCCTGGCCATGATCGACATCGACCACTTCAAGCGCTTCAACGACGAGTTCGGGCATCAGGCTGGCGACCAGGTGTTGGCATCGATCGCCGCCCTGCTGTCGGACAGCCTGCGCGCCAGCGACGTGATCTGCCGCTACGGTGGCGAGGAGTTCGTGATCCTGCTCTGCGATTCGAGTTGCGAGGGTGCCGCGCCCCGCCTGGAGCAGTTGCGACTGCAGGTGCAGGAGCTGCGCCTGCGCCATGGCACCCAGGCATTGCCGCCGTTGACGGTCTCGATCGGCCTGGCGGCATTTCCCGATCACGCACTCGACAGCCGCAGCCTGGTGGAGGCCGCGGACGCGGCGCTGTACCGCGCCAAGGACGGCGGCCGCAACCGCGTTTGTGTCGCCGACTGAAACCGTGGCTTGACAGCGTTGACCCTCGCCATTCATGCTGTACTACGTCACCTAGTACAGCAGGAACAGCCATGTCACGAACCGTCCCCTTGTTGCTGCAGCTCAGCGGCGCCGACCCGCGACCGATCGTGCGTCAGATCAGCGACGGTGTCCGTCGCGCCATCGCCAGCGGCGAGCTCGCCGTCGGTGACCAGTTGCCCAGCGTGCGAGGCCTGGCGCAGCAGCTGACGGTCAATGCCAACACCGTCGCCAAGGCCTACGCCGAACTCAGCAGCGAAGGCTGGCTGGACGCGCGCCAGGGGCTCGGGCTGTTCGTCGCGACACCGCGGCAGCGGCTGTCGAAAAGCGAGCGCGAGCGCCGGCTGGGCCTCGCCGTCGATGGCTTCGTCTCGGAAGTGGTGGGCCTTGGCTATCCGCTCGAAGAGGTATTGGAGCGGGTCGAGCACGCCTTGAGTCCCTGCCTCGAACGTCGCCGCGCCTGAGGAAATCCCCATGTCCGTTGCCTACCTGCAATCCGTCGCACCCGTTGACGCCGCCATCCTGCCGGCCACCGATGACTGCGTCATCGAAACCGCCGATCTCGAACTGCGCTACGGCCGTAAGCACGCGCTCGATGGACTGAGCCTGCGCATCCCGCGCGGCCGCATCCATGCCATCGTCGGCGCCAATGGCGCCGGCAAGTCGACGCTGTTCCGCATCCTGCTCGGCTTCCAGTCGCCCACCGGCGGTAGTGCACGCATCCTCGGCCGCGATTGCCAGTCGCTCACCGCCGGCGACCGCGCCCGCATCGGCTTCGTCAACGAAGAGCACAGCCTGCCGCTGTGGCTGCGCGTCGACGAAGTGGTGTCGATGCAGCGCCGCCTGTACCGCCAATGGGACGAAGCGCGCTACCGCCGCATCGTCGACCACTTCAACGTGTTGCCGGAGCAGCGCGTGCGCGAACTCTCGCGCGGTGAGCGCGCCGGCCTCAACCTCGCGATGGCGATGGCGCAGTCGCCGGAGCTGCTGATCCTCGACGAACCGACGCTCGGCCTGGACGTCGTCGCCAAGCGCGCCTTCCTCGAAGCGGTGCTGGCGACCGTCGACGACAGCGGCTGCACGATCATCTACTGCTCGCACCAGATGGAAGAGATCGAGCGCCTCGCCGACAACCTGATCGTGCTCGAGCGCGGCCGGCTGATGCACATGTCGGCGCCGGACGAGTTCTGCCAGCGCGTATCGCTGTGGATCGCCGAGTTCCCGTTCGTCGCACCGGATCCGGCGCTGCTGCCCGGGCTGCTGCAGATGCAGCGTCTCGACGGCCTGTTCCACTTGCTGGTGCTCGATCAAGACGAGCACTACGCGCTGCGCCTGGAAGCCATGGGCGCGCGCCGCTGCTATCGCGGCGCGGTCAGCCTCGATCGCGCCGTCAATGCCTTCCTGGCCCGCAACCATTCGGCACCGCTGTAAGGAAACCGCCTGATGAAAGACCTGTTCCTGTCCGAACTGCGCCGCTTCCGCTGGTATGCGGCCGCTGCCGCGGTGGCGCATCTGTTGCTGCTGCAACTGATGAACCGCAGCAGCGACCTGCTGCAGCAGTCGTACTTCGAGTCGGCCCCCTTGCTGATCGGCTACAGCCTGATCGGTCTGTCGCTGGCGCTGGTGCAGGTCGGCGCCTATCGCAAGCCGAGCCAGTGGCTGTGGCTGCTGCATCGCCCACTGCCGCCCACGCGCATCTTCTTCGCGATGGCGGCAGCCGGGCTGACGCTACTGGCGCTGGTAATCCTGCTGCCACAGCTGGTGCTGCTGCTGGCGACCGATCTGTTCGGCAGTCGCGTGGTCGACTTGCGCCACTATCTGTGGCTGCCCCATGTGCTGGCGCTGGCCAGCATGGCCTGGCTGGCCGGCACGCATGCGGTGCTGGCGCGCAGCAAGGCGGCGATCGCAGTGCTCGCGGTGCCGCCGCTGTTCGCGGTGCAGCTGTTGTCGGTGTGGTGGTTGCTGCTGCCGATGGCGCTGTGCCTGGCCTGGCTCGGCTTCATCGCGGCACGCAGCTTCCGCCCCGATCGCGAGACGCCGCCCACCGGCACCCTGGCTTTGGCCCTGACCGCGTTGCCGCTGCAGCTCGGGCTGTTCCTGCTGGTGTTCGAGATCACGCAGTTCGGCTATGTCACGGGCGGCATGCTGCTCGGCACCGATCCGTTGAACACCGAGTACCCGCCGGAAGGTGGACTGGTCGAAGCGCAGCGCATGGATCCGGCCAAGCTGATCGCGCGCGGCCTCGAAAGCAGCCGCGATCCACGGGCCGAGTCCTGGCGCGATCAGCTGCCGCTGCTGGAGCCGGTCGGCATTGGCGCCTGGCTCGGGCGCTTTCCACTGCGGCACCAATTCGGCAACCTGCAGGTGTCGACGCAGTGGTACGACGAGGAGCGCAGCATCCTCTGGACCTTCAGCCACGACCGCATGCTGTTCCTCGGTCGCAACCCCCGGAGTGGCGTGGCCCAGGGCGAGTTCGGGCTCGGTGGTATCGGCGACGCCACGCCGTTTCCCGAAGTGCCGATCGCGCACGAGGAGCGCTACCTGCTGACGCGCTCGGCGCTGTATGCCATCGACTTCGAACAGCAACGCCTGCACGAGCTGCTTCGACTGCCTGCCGGAGAATGGTTCACGGGCCTGCCCGCCACAGCGGAGCAACGCCTGCTGCTGCTGAGCAATCGCGGCCTCGGCGCCTGGCGGCAGCCACGCGATGCGGCCGACGCGTTCGCGCCGCTGCAGCTGGACTGGCAGCTGCCGTTGCCGCAGGGCCCCGACCATCTCGAGGGCGTGCACATGGCGCGTCTGATGGACGGCTGGCTGCTGTCCTTCCTGTATGGCGATGGCCATCGGCAGATCGGCTTCATCCAGTTCGCCGCCCTGGCGCAGCCGCGGCAGCGGGTGTGGTTCGTCGATGACAGTGGCGCCGTCGAAGTCGGCGACCGCGTGGTGGCACGCGACTATCCCGCCCTGCACCAGACGGCATGGTGGCTGTCACCGGCGCTGCACCTGCTCGCCGACTGGCCCGACAGTTTGGTCGACCGCGGCCTGACCTGGCCACTGCGACCGGTGCTGTGGCCGCGCGATCTCTCGCTGCAGATTCTTGCAGCGGTATTGCTGCTCGGTTCGCTGCTGACCGGTCGCTGGTGGCTGCGCGGCAATCGCATGCCGGCCAGCCGGCGCCGCCTGTGGCTGGCGAGCTGCGCCCTGCTCGGCGTGCCAGGCCTGCTCAGCCTGATGTGTCTGGAACCGCGCGCGCCGCGCGAATGAAACTCGGACCGGAGATCGCCATGTCACGCCGAAACCGGTGGTGCTTCGCCCTGCACGCGCTGTTGCTGCTAAGCCCCGTTGCCCATGCCGGCGATGAGGGTGATGCGCGCATCCGTGCCAGCCAATCGGCGCTGTTGCAGGCCGCTCGCGCCCAGGCTGCGGCGCCGCGAGCGCCACTGCTGACACGCGAGCAACTGCTGCAGCGGCCACCGCACTTCGATGTGCAGCTGGCTGGCGATGGACGGCATCTGAGTTTTCGTCGCCGCGACGGCGAGGACCAGGCGCTGTTCCTGCGCAATCTCGACAGTGGCCGCGAGCAACGGCTGGTGGCCGAGTCGGAGCGGGTACGCGCGCAGTGGTCGGACGACGGCCAGCGCCTGTGGCTGGCCGATGACGTCGGGCTCGCGGTATTCGAGATCGGCGACGCGCTGCCACGACGGGTGTTCAAGTGGGATCGGCAACGTCGCCAGCAGTTCGTGGCCGCCGCGGCACAGGCGCCGCGCTTCGCCGTGATCCGCGAACAGACTAGCGACAACGGTCGGCGCCATTACCGCTATCTGCGTGTCGACGCCCAAGGGCACACGCAACTGCTGCTGGAAGGCCCCAAGGCGGTGCGCGACCTGCTGCTGCAGGACGATGGCCAACTTGCCTTCAGCAGCGGTGATGAGGGACCACAGTTCGAGACCGTGGTGCGCCGCCATGACAACGGTGACAGCCGTGAAGTCCATCGCTGCGGCTTCACGCAGCGCTGCCGTCTGCTTGCCTACACCGGCGACAGGCGCTCGCTGTACCTGCTCGCACCCGATGCCGACGGATTGATGGCCTTGCAGCGCTGGGACGAGGGCATACCGGGGCTGCACCGCCAGCACGGCGATCCTCAGCACATCGCCGATGCCAGCTATCCGCTGTGGCAGGCCGACCCCGCGAACTGGCTGGCGATCGCCTATCAGCCCGACCGTCGCCGCTGGCATGGCCGCGATGCGCGCGTCGATGCGCAGCTGCAGCGCCTGCAGGACCGCTTGCCGGAGGCCAACCTGTCGCTGGCCACTGATCGCAGCGGCAGCACCTGGCTGGTCGCCGCCGGCAGCGCGACCTGGCCGGGCGAGCGTCACTATCTGTACCGCCCGGCCGAGGACCGGCAGCAAGCCCTGTTCGCCGACCATAGGTCGACGATGCCCGCTGCGCCGCTCGCGCCCAGCACCCCCATCAGCTACCGCGCCAGCGACGGCATGCTGTTGCACGCCTACGTGACCCTGCCACGCGGGCGACCGCTGACCGCTGCCCCCCTGGTCGCGCTGATTCACGGCGGCCCCTACAACCGCGACCGCGACGGCTTCGATGCACTGGTGCAACTGCTGGCCAACCGCGGCTGCATCGTGCTGCAGCCGAATTTCCGTGGCTCCACCGGTTACGGCATCGACTACCTGCGCGCCGCCGGTGGCGAGCTCGGCAATGGTCGGGTGCTCGCCGACATCCTCGACGGTCTCGATCATCTGCTCGCCGCCGGCATCGGCGATGCGCAGCAACAGGCGCTGATGGGGCATTCCTTCGGTGGCTATGCCAGCCTTCTCGGCGCGGTACATCGACCCGGGCGCTTCCGCGTCGTGGTGGCCACGGCGGCACCGGTCGACCTTGCTTTCAGCATGCGCCACCTGGCAGCCGAGGGTGGCAGCGGACTGCCGGCCGACGGCCCGCCCGCGGAGATCTTGCTGCCGCACTTCGGCATGCCCTTTGCTGATGCCACGTGGCACGCGCGCATGCGCCGCGAGTCGCCGCTGGCGCAGGTCACGAACTTGCGCGCGCCGGTCTATCTCTGGGCCGGCGCCAGGGACGATCGCGTACCGCTGGCCGATATCGTCCGCTTCCGCTCCGATGCCGGGCGCAGCGGACCGTCGCCCACGCTGCTGATCGATTCCGAGAGCGGACACAATCCCGATCAAGCACTGTCGATGGAGGCCCTGCTGTGGCTGTATGAAGCGGCCGCCAGCCGGCATCTGGGCGGCGAGCTGCAACCGGCCTCGCCGGCGCTGAAGCGCTTCCTCGCGTCCAGATTGCACGACGGCAACCGCGTGGCGCAGTAATTCGTCGCGTCCGCCGCTGCATCCGGCTGCCGCGCAATGCGAGAATGCCGCGCCAATGCCGCCGACCCACGCCACCTTTGCCGAACTGCGCGCACTCGTCGTCGACGTACTGCGCTATCTGTGGCGACTGTTCATCGACTCGATCCGCGATCTGGTGCGTATCCCGTTGGCGATCTTGCGGGCGCTGCTCAGCCTGCTCTCGGCCAACGGCAAGCCCACGCGCGAGGCGCTGCTGATCCTGCTGCTCGACTCGCTGCGCGAAATGGTGCTGATACCGATCGTGCTGGCAGCCGCGGCGCTCGATGTCCTGCTCGCCTTCGTGCAGGCACCGCGCTACTTCCACGCCTCGCAGCAGCTGGGTCGTCGCTGGGGGCGGCTGCTCGACCGCTGGTTCGTCGCCCGCTCACACGCACGGCGGATGCGCGTGCTCAAGCGCTGGTACGCGCGCCGGCAGCAACGCCGCGACGAGGACGCGGCGTTGCCCTGAAGCAACACCGCGTCCCGACAAGACCCGTGCTCAAGGGTCGAGCGACGCCGACCCGCCGCGCGTCTCATTCGACAGGTTGGTCAGATAGCCCTGCGGATCGCGCAGCAGGCTCATCACCTGCATCGGTTGGTCGGCCTCGATGTTCAGCAGCCACTTGCCCTCGCCCGCACCCAAGCGCCCGACCAATCCACGGCCGGCGTTACCGGCTTCCAGCTCCTGCGAGGTGACTTCCACCGCCGCATGTGGAGCCAACTGCAGGCTCACAGTTCCCTCGGGCGCGGCGTGCCCGGCATCATCGATGCCGGCGATGCTTACATTGACCGTCGAGGCACCGGGATTGACCAGACGCAACACGCTGACCTGGTTGCTGTTGCGACCAGGGTTGAACATCG
>DASUOA010000121.1:0-9831 GCA_036276895.1 Arenimonas sp.
AAGCGACGCGGCTGGAAGCACTGATCCGCGGCCATGAAGGCATCAGCAATTACGTGGCCTTCATCGGCACCGGTGCACCGCGCTTCTACCTGCCGCTGGACCAGCAGCTGCCCAGCCCCAGCTTTGCCCAGTTCGTCCTGCTGACCCGCGACATCGAGGCGCGCGAGGCCGAGCGTGCCTGGCTGATCGAGCATCTGGCACGCGAGTTCCCCGACATCACTGCGCGCGTGACCCGGCTGGAGAACGGCCCGCCGGTCGGCTATCCACTGCAGTTCCGCATTTCCGGCGAGCACATCAGCGACGTCCGCCGCATCGCACTCGACGTCGCGGCCGTGGTGCGCGGCAATCCGCATGTCGCCAACGTCAACCTCGACTGGGTCGAGCCGAGCAAGGTGGTGCGGCTGGTGCTCGACCAGGATCGTGCGCGCGTGCTCGGCGTCAGCTCCGCGGCGCTGGCCGATTTCCTGCGCGGCTCGCTGTCGGGCTCGCGGGTGAGCTACTACCGCGAGGACAACGAGCTGATCGAGATCCTGCTGCGTGGCCCCGAGGACGAGCGCTCGCGATTGTCCTTGCTGCCCAGTCTCGCGGTGCCGACCGCCAGCGGTCGCAGCGTGCCTTTGCAGCAGGTGGCGACGCTGGAGTACGGCTTCGAGGAAGGCATCATCTGGCACCGCGACCGCCTGCCCACGGTGACCGTGCGCGCCGACGTCTACGGCAAGGAGCAACCGTCGAGCATTGTGGCCGCGCTCGAACCGCAGCTGCAGCCGATCCGCGATGCACTGCCCAGCGGCTACCTGCTCAAGACCGGCGGCACCGTCGAGGATTCCGCCAAGGGCGCGAACTCGGTTGCTGCCGGCATGCCGCTGTTCCTGGCGGTGGTGTTCACCTTGCTGATGGTCCAGCTGAAGAGCTTCTCGCGTGCCTTCCTGGTGCTGCTGACAGCGCCGCTGGGTCTGATCGGCGTGACCCTGTTCCTGCTGGTGTTCCAGGTGCCGTTCGGCTTCGTCGCGATGCTCGGCACCATCGCGCTGTCGGGCATGATCATGCGCAACTCGATCATCCTGGTCGACCAGATCGAGCAGGACATCGCATCCGGCAGCACGCCCTACCAGGCACTCATCGACGCCACCGTGCGCCGCTTCCGGCCGATCGTGCTGACCGCGCTGGCCGCGGTACTGGCGATGATCCCGCTGTCGCGCTCGGTGTTCTTCGGGCCGATGGCGGTGGCGATCATGGGCGGGCTGATGGTGGCGACGGCGCTGACGTTGCTGTTCTTGCCGGCGTTGTATGCGGCCTGGTTCCGGGTACGCGCGCCGCGCTGACTCCCGCGATGAGGGAGTCACACACGCGGCCCGTTCTCTGAGCCGGCGCTTGCGCGACCGCGGCCCACTCGCCAGACTGCTCAAAACTGCGTTCGAACCGCCAAGGCCCGGACCGCGCCGCCGACAGCAATCATCAGTTTGCGAAGGCAACTACACAATGACGAAGTCCAACTCAACCGGTCGACGCATCTTCGCCGCCGCCCTCATGGGCTTGTTGCTGTTGCCGTTGAGTGCTTCGGCGAGGGAGTTCCTTGTCGGCGTCGAGAACACCCAGCTCTATCCGATCTTTGGTCATCGCATGGGCCAATACCGCGGATTCTCGCGCGAGTTGCTCGACGCCTTTGCGGCCCGGAAGGGCTACACCTTCAAATATGTTGGCAGAACTGTCCCGCGGCTGTACGGCGAATTTCTCGACGAAGAGTTGTTCGACTTCAAGTATCCGGACAGTGCAAGCTGGCGCGCCGGCCAGAAGGCCGGCAAGAGCATCACCTACAGCGCTCCGGTGTACTCCGGTATCGAAGCTACGATGGTCTTGCCGAATCGGGTCGGCAAGCCTCAATCGTCGATCAAGACACTGGGCATCATTCGTGGCTTCCAACTGCGTCCGTACCGAAAGGAAATTGCCGACGGCCTGATCAAACAGGTGGAAAGCGACAATCTTCCGAACCTGATCAACAATGCGTTGAATGCGCGAGTTGATGCCATCCTTGTGCACCAGCAAGTGGCCAATCACTATCTTTCCCAGAACTTGAAACGGCCTGGAGGACTGGTTGTCGATCCATCCTTGCCCAGCAACGTCGTGGACTACAAGCTTTCCACCCTCAAGCATCCTGACGTGATCGCAGAATTCGACGAGTTCCTGGCCAGCGAAATAGAGCTCATCGCGCGCTTGAAGTCCAAGTATCAGCTTGATTGACGGGCTGCGTCGCGAACAAATAGGCAAATAGGAGGCAAATAGGGGCCGGGCAAATAGAGGCCAGAGTAACTTCGCGTTTGAAGCGGAAATCCACTCCGGCCCCTCTTCTCCTTTTCTCACTGTGCCCGTCACTTTGCCATCAGCGCGCAACGTTGAGATATCGACGTGGCCCGCTGCCCTCGGCGGCCAGTACATCGTCACGGTTGTACAGACGGCAGGCGCGCAGCGACAGGCAGCCGCAGCCGATACAGCTGTCCAGTTTATCGCGCAACTGTTCCAGCTGATCGATCCGTTGCTCGAGTTCGGCCCGCCAACCGCGCGACAACTGCGTCCAGTCGGCCCGGTTCGGCACCCGCTGCGCCGGCAGCGACTGCAGCGCCTCGCCGATGCGCTGCAGCGGAATGCCAACCTGTTGCCCGGCCAGGATGAAGGCGACCCGACGCAGCGTGTCGCGCGGGTAGCGTCGCTGGTTGCCGGCGCTGCGGCTCGACGAAATCAATCCACGCTGCTCGTAGAAGCGCAAGGCGGTGACCGCGACGCCGATGCGCGCGGCCAGCTCGCCGATCGTCAGTGGCCCGGTCGCCGCCCGGCTTCGCGTTATTGTTGTCGGCATTGCTTGACCTCTAGTTAACTCGAGGTTCTATGCTGCCGCCTTCCGCTCACGAATGCCATTGAAACGATGAACGCAGTGCTCGCCCAAGACCTTCAGGATTCGACCGTCGGCTCGGCCCGACGACGGATGTCGATCGCCATCCTGGCGCTGACCTCGATGCTGGCGTTCGAGTCGATCGGCGTCACCACCGCGATGCCGGCGGTTGCCGCCGCGCTGGGCGGCATCAGCCTGTATGCACTGGCGTTTGCGGCGACTCTGGCGACCTCGGTGGTCGGCATGGTCGCCGCCGACATGTGGTGTGATCGACACGGGTCACGCGTTTGCCTGCAGGCCGGCATGCTGCTCTTCGGTGGCGGCCTGCTGGCAGCCGGACTGGCCGATTCGATGGGCTGGCTGGTCGGCGGGCGGGCGCTGCAGGGCCTCGGTAGCGGGATGCTGTCGGTGGCGATCTATGTTGCGATCGGTCGGCTGTATCCGGCGGCATCGCGCCCGCGGATGTTCGCGCTGCTGGCCGCCGCCTGGGTGTTGCCGGCAATCGTCGGGCCGTCGCTGGCGGGTGTGCTGGTCGACGCTTTCAGTTGGCGTTCGATCTTCCTGTCGGCGTTGTTGTTGCTGCTTCCGACCGCGCTGTTGCTGCGCTCGGCGCTGCAGCAACTGCAGCCGCCGGGCAGCAGCGCCAGTGCCGTGCGCGGCAGCCGGTCGCGGCTGTGGCTGGCGCTGGCCGCGGCGGCGGCCGCACTGCTGGTCAACCTCGCCAGTGCACCGAGCGGCATCGGCCGTGCCTGGTTGCTGCTGGCGATCCCGGCGTTGGCGCTGGCGACCCGCGGACTGTTGCCCGCCGGCGCGCTGCGCGCTGCACGTGGCATTCCGAGCGTGGTCGCGCTGCGTGGCCTGCTGGCTTCGTCATTCCTGGCCGCCGAGGTGTTCATGCCGCTGTGGCTGACCGAGCGCCACGGCTGGTCGCTGAGTGCGGCCGGACTGGCGCTGAGCGCCGGCGCCTTGCTGTGGAGTGCCGGCTCCTGGATGCAGTCGCGGATCACCGCGCCGGAGCGCCGCCTGCACGTGTTGCGGACCGGCTTCGTTGTGGTCGCCGTCGGCATCGGCATGGTCGCCGCCACCGCCTGGCTGGAGCCGTTGCCGCCGCTCCCGGCACTGCTCGGCTGGTCCTTGGCTGGGCTCGGCATCGGAATGGCATTTCCCGGTCTGTCGGTCCTGCTGCTGGCGCTGTCGCCGATCGATCGGCAGGGCAGTCATGCATCTTCGCTGCAACTCAGCGATGCGCTGTGCAGCACCAGCCTGCTGGCGCTCTGCGGCATCGGTTTCGCGACGCTTCACGCGACGGCGCCAGCCGCGGCGTTCGTCGCCGTGTTCGCGCTGGCGGCCGGACTGGCCGCACTGGGCGGCGCGATCAGCGGCCGCACCGTGCCCTGATTTGCCGCTGCCGCGGAAACCGCAGCGCCATACCGGCAGGCGCTCGCTGTCGATTGTCCTCGACTATCGCCGGTGAGGCGCGCGTACGGCCTGCCACGATTTTCTCGCCCATGCTTCCAGGCAATCAAGCCAAATGGCGAAGCGTCTCCAGCGCGCCGCGATCAGGGCAAGGCCTGGAATCCAGAGAAGAAAGCCCGGGATGCCGGGAGGCAGCGAAAGCAGTAGCCCGCAAAAGATTAGGACGACGCCCGCGCTGATGAATCCCACCGACCGCCATCGGCTGCCGCGTTGACCTTCGCGCCGTCTGCTGCGCTCGTGATGATCGGCAAAGCGTCGGCCCGGCTCGCCGTTCTCTATTTCCCGGAACGCGGACTTGATCTTCTGCAGCACTGCTGGATCCTTCTGAATCTGCACCCGTCACTTTCAAGGCCGGCTGGTCCTGATCATGAGCGGGTGCCGACGCACGTTCAGTTGGTCAGCCCACAGTGCCGTTCACACGACCGGTCCTGCTTCATGCCGCGGCCTGATCCACTGGCTGCCGGCCAATCGCGTGAGGGTGCGCGTTGCGCAGGATTTCTCCTGGCGCAGCGAGGGACCCATCCACCGCCGCTACGGTCCACGGGTATTGCGGGAATTCCTGCACGATCGTTTCGATGGTGAGCGCACGCTGCTGCGCTTCGAAGTGTGCGAGTTGAGCGACGCGACGTTCGACGTCATCCGTCGCAAGCTGCAGCGACGGGCGACCGAAATCACCGAAATGGCTGAACGTGATGCCGAGCTTCCAAGTGAGCGCAAGCCCGGTGTCGGTGTCGCACTCGCCTTGCGGCCGTGGACGCGGCGGAAGCTCAAGCAGAGGCAAGCAACGTTTGCGGATCCCGTTGAATCAGCGGGGGGGATCGATTCTGTCAGCGGCGATTGATTCTGGCGCGATGCGGGAGCACTCGGCTGAGAGCGCTCCCGCAGCAAAGAGCACTGATCCCTCTTCGACTCTCACTGGTTATTCCGGTGATCCGGGAAAGTACACTCTGATCGTTGCTCACATGCGCTGGAGTGTTGATCATGGCCGCGGCTACGCAAGAGTTGGAACACTTCGTTCGTGAGGCCCTGGCCAAGGGGCTTTCGCGCGAGGCCATCGGCGTGGCACTCGGCCGGGCGGGCTGGCCGGCGGAACAGTCACACAGCGCGCTGGCTGCTTACGCCGACGTCGAGTTCGCCGTGCCGGTCCCGAAGCCACGGCCCTACCTGTCCGCGCGCGAGGCCTTCCTCTACCTGATGCTGTTCGCGACGCTCTACATCGCGGCATGGAACCTGGGCAGCCTGCTGTTCGACCTGATCAACCGGGCGCTCCCGGACCCGGCCGACCCGGTCTACGCGGTCGAGCGGTTGGGTGATTCCATTCGCTGGTCCACGGCATCGGTGATCATCGCCTTTCCGGTGTTCCTCTACGTCGCCCGCTACCTCGCCCGTGAGCTCGCGCGCCGGCCGGTAAAGCGCTTGTCGCCGGTCCGGCGCTGGCTGACCTACCTGACGCTGTTCATTGCCGCCAGCGTCCTGATCGGCGACATGATCACGCTGGTCTACAACACGCTCGGCGGTGAGCTCACGCTCCGCTTCGCGCTCAAGGTGTTGGTAGCCGGCGTGATCGCCGGCACCATTTTCGGCTACTACCTGCACGACCTGCGCGGCGAAGAGAAAGAACAGTGACCGCGCCCGAGCGGAACGCCTCCCTGGGTCGCTGGCTGGCCGTTGCCGCCAGCATCGTGGTGCTGGTGACGGTTGCGACCTCGATCCTGGTCACCGGCACGCCATCCGAACGACGCGCCGCGAAGCTTGACGAACGGCGGGTGCAGGATCTGATTCGACTGGCGCGGGCGATCGATCATCATGCGATCAATCACGACGGCCCACCCGCGAGCCTCGCAGCGGTGGTGGAGAAACCCGGTAGTCGGCTCGCCGTCAGCGATCCGGAAACGGCGACCGCCTACGAGTACACGCCGACGAACGAGAAGGCCTACCGCCTATGCGCGGTTTTCGTGACGGACACGGCGCGCATCCCGTCGCGGTTCGACTCCGAATGGGATCACGGCATCGGCCGGCAGTGCTTCGATCGCAGGGTGCCAAAGCCTGACTAGGTGGCGAGGAGAGCGCATGAGCGAGGTGGATCGAACCGGCATGTCGGCACCGGATGGCAGCGGAAACTCGGTCTCGCCGACGCTGCCGCTGCTCGATCGATTGCTGGCGCTGTTGCTGCTGTGGAACACCCTGGCGGCCGTTCTGGTGGTGCTGATGTTGCCGTGGGCGATGTATCCCGACATCGATTACGCCGGTGCCGAGCGCCAGTACGGCATGGCGTTTCGATCCGGCGGCCTGTTCGCTGGCGAGATTCCCTCGCACGCCGCAGCGCTGGTATGGCTGATCGCGAGCGGGCTGGGCGCGCTGATGCTGTTGCGGCGCGCACCGTCACGCTGGCACCTGTTGGCGATGGCGTTTTATCTGCCGCAGGTGTTCGCACTGTTCTGGCCGGAGCGCTGGTTTGCTTGGGTGGGCGTGTTTCTGCCCTGGCAGCTTGGCTGGCCGGCGGATGGATCCGGCGCGGCCGGTGTCGCGGCGTTCAATCTCGCCGCAGTCGCCGCTCTGGCTGTGCATGCGCTGCGAGCAGCGGGGGTGGCGCTCGACGTGCAGGGCGCAGTCGGCACGGTCAGCGCCGCTGCGCGCACCCGGCTGCGCTGGATCGCCAGGCTGTATCGGCGGCCCGGTGCGCGGCGCAATGCGCTGCTGGGCGCGCGCTACTTCGCCGCCCGCGGCCCGTTGCTCGGCTGCGTGACGTACATGATCCTCGCCTGGCTGCACGTGTGGCACGAAGCCAGCGCGCTCGAACTGCTCGCCTCGCTGCCGGCGATCGTCGTGCTGATCCCGCCGGCGTACGTGCTCGGCGTGCTGCCCGCGGCGCTGGCCGGCGCGCTGCTGGGCCCGTTCCGCGCCAGCTACTACCATTGGCGCAATTGCCTGTATGCCGGTCTCGGCGGCGCCTTTGTTTCGAGCCTGATCGGCCTGCTCTACATCCCGCTGGGAATCTCGTTCCCGGTGTTCGAATCCGATCCACTGATCTTGATCGGCACCCATCTGATTTTGTTCGCTCCGGCGGGTGGATTTGCCGCGCTGGTGCTGGCGCGTCGATTCGCTGCCGATCTCGATCAGTCGTTCGATACCGGCGGCTGAGCGCGGCGCGCGCTCGACCTCGGCACACCATTGCGCGGCCGCCGGCTGTGCTTCGATGTACTGGCGACGCGCTTCCGCGAGACGGCGGAGGTATTCAATCGCGATTGGCCGGGAGTGCGCCAACCGCCTCGGCGCTCGCTTAACCACCTCCGTCCCCTATTTCGGGCGCTGGGCCTGTTGGTCGACGACGCCATCATCGCGGTCGAATTGATGGCGGTGAAGATGGAGCAGGGCTGGGATCGCCTCAAGGCGGCCAGCTACATGTGGAAGGCGACCGCCTTCCCGATGCTCACCGGCACCCTGGTCACCGCTGCCGGCTTCCTGCCGATCGCCACGGCGCAGTCCTCCACCGGCGAGTACACGCGATCGATCTTCGAAGTGGTTACCCTGGCGCTGCTGCTGTCGTGGGTGGCGGCGGTGCTGTTCGTGCCCTATCTCGGCGACAAGCTGCTGCCGCGGCATCACGTGCCGGCAGGCAACGGCAACGCCGCCGAGTCCGACCCCTACCAGACGCGCTTCTACCGCGTGTTCCGGCGCTGGCTGGAGTGGTGCGTAGACCATCGCCGGACGGTGATCGTGCTCACGCTGGCGCTCTTCATCGCCGCGGTCGGGCTGTTTCGCTTCGTACTGCAGCAGTTCTTCCCGGCTTCGACCTTCGCCCAGTTCGTACTGCTCACGCATGACATCCAGGCGCGCGAGGCCGAACGCGCCTGGCTGATCGAACATCTGGCGCGCGCGTTCCCCGATATCACTGCGCGCGTGACGCGCTTGGAGAACGGTCCGCCGGTAGGCTATCCGCTGCAGTACCGGGTCTCCGGCGAACACATCCGCGACGTCCGGCGCATCGCGCTCGAAGTCGCCGCCGTGGTGCGCGGCAATCCGCATGTGGCCAACGTCAACCTCGACTGGGTCGAGCCTAGCAAGGTGGTGCGCCTGGTGCTCGACCAGGACCGCGCCCGCGTGCTCGGCGTGAGTTCGGCAGCGCTCGCGGATTTCCTGCGCGGCTCGCTGTCCGGGTCGCGCGTGAGCTACTACCGCGAAGACAACGAGCTGATCGAGATCCTGTTGCGCGGGCCGGAGGAAGAGCGTTCGCGGCTGTCCCTGCTGGCGAGCCTCGCGGTGCCGACGGCCAGCGGACGCAGCGTGCCGCTGTCGCAGGTGGCGACCCTGAAGTACGGCTTCGAGGAAGGCATCATCTGGCACCGCGATCGCCTGCCCACGGTCATCGTGCGTGCGGACGTCTACGGCGAGAAGCAACCTTCCAGCATCGTGGCATCGCTCGAGCCGCAACTGCAGCCCATCCGAGAAGCCCTGCCCAGCGGCTACCTGCTCAAGACCGGTGGCGCCGTCGAGGATTCGGCCAAGGGGTCGAGTTCTGTCGCGGCCGGCATGCCGCTGTTCCTCGCTGCGGTGTTCACCCTGCTGATGATCCAGCTGCGCAGCTTCTCGCGCGCCTTTCTGGTGCTGCTGACGGCGCCGCTGGGACTGATCGGCGTGACGCTGTTCCTGCTGGTGTTCCAGGTGCCCTTTGGCTTCGTCGCGATGCTTGGAACCATCGCCCTGTCGGGCATGATCATGCGCAACTCGATCATCCTGGTGGACCAGATCGAACAGGACATTGCCGCGGGCAGCACGCCTTATCAGGCGTTGATCGACGCCACCGTGCGCCGGTTCCGTCCGATCGTGCTCACCGCGCTGGCTGCGGTGCTCGCCATGATTCCGTTGTCGCGCTCGGTGTTCTTCGGGCCGATGGCGGTGGCGATCATGGGCGGTTTGATCGTGGCGATGGCCTTGACGCTGCTGTTCCTGCCGGCGCTGTATGCGGCGTGGTTCCGCATTCACGCGCCGCGGTGAGGGCGGGCCTCACGCCAGCCACGCATGTGATCGCCGGAATGCCTGGTATCGCGGGCGATCGCCTGGCGGCATCCGCGGCACGCCTGCCGTGGAATGCCGGCTAGGGCAGGGGCATGCGCTGATTCATCTCGATGCGGTGCAGCCCCGCCGCATAGCCGTCGATCTGCTCGCCGTCGACGACAAAGCCACAGCGCAGGTAGAAGCCTGCGCTGTGCTGGCTGGTGTCCAGCAACACCACGTCGACCCACCGCTGCTCCCGGATCCGGCTCAGGCGCTCCATGAGCAGCCACTGGCCGATGCCGCGGCGATGATGGGCCGGGTGAACCATGTTCCAGCACAGGGCTGCCGCCCGCTTGGCTGCGTCGACGAAGTAGCCACCGCAGGCGACGACTTCGCCGTCGCTCGACACTACCAGCAGGTACTCGCCCTCGGGTTGCGCCAGGAAGCCGGCGAATTCGTCACGCTCATGACTTGCA
>DASUOA010000122.1:0-3875 GCA_036276895.1 Arenimonas sp.
CATGCCAGCGACTCAGCGTTGACTGGTCGATCCAAGCCAACTGCCGCACCAACGCGAGTATCAATGGCCCGTAAGCGAAGGCGAAACCAATCCGCAGATCAGGCAACACCGCTATGCCTTTGGCCAGCGCCAGATTCCAGCCCATATGCAGGCCAAGCAGGGTCAACCACGCGGCCAATGGCCACAGCACTCGTCGCTGCCACAGGAACGTCGCCAACAGCAGGCTCTGCAGCATCAGCAGTGCCTGCAGCAACTGGGTCGGGCTGAACTCGGGCATGGCGCCAGTATCGTCCATGGGCGCGTCACCTGTTCGCACCTCAGGCCGCAGCCGTCTAGGGCGCCGACTTCACGCTGTTGCGCGACCCGCACTTCTCCAAGCATGCGACTTTGCTAGGCGTCGGTGTGCTGGTCGACGTGTTGCTGGTGGTGCGACGTCCCCCCGGTTTTGAGTAGCGCAGTGATTTGGAGTCCAATCCCCACCGACAAGGAGATTGGACGTGAAGAAGCGATTTACCGAAGAGCAGATCATTGGCTTCCTGCGTGAGGCGGAGGCCGGGTTGCCGGTCAAGGACTTGTGCCGTCGGCACGGCTTCAGCGAGGCCTCGTACTACCTGTGGCGCAGCAAGTTCGGCGGCATGAGCGTGTCGGAGGCAAAGCGCCTTCGTGAGCTCGAGACCGAGAACGCCCGGCTGAAGAAGCTGCTGGCCGAATCGATGCTGGAAATCGAGGTCACACGCGAGGTGCTGCGAAAAAAGTGGTGAGCGCACCGGCCCGGCGTGAGCAGGTGCGCTACATGATGAGCCGAGGATTGAGCGAGCGACGAGCGCTGGCGGCGGTGCAGATGAGCGCTAGTGCTTTGCGCTACGAGCCTCGCCCAGATCGCAACGTCGAGCTGCGCGAGCAGATCCTGGCGCTGGCGCAGCGACACCGGCGCTACGGTGTGGGAATGATCCACCTCAAACTGCGACAGGCGGGACTGATCGTGAACTACAAGCGCGTGGAGCGGCTGTATCAGGAAGCGCGGCTGCAAGTGCGGCGGCGCAAGCGCAAGAAGGTGCCGGTTGGCGATCGCCAGCCTTTGATCCGTCCAACGGCAGCGAACCAAGTGTGGTCGATGGACTTCGTCTTCGACCGCACGGCCGAGGGGCGCGTGCTCAAGTGCCTGGTGATCGTCGATGACGCCACCCACGAGTCGGTCGTCATCGAGGTTGAACGCGCGATCTCAGGAACTGGCGTCGTACGCATCCTCGAGAGACTGGCGCTGACACGCGGCCTGCCGCAGGTCATTCGCACCGACAACGGCAAGGAGTTCTGCGGCAAAGCCATGCTCGAGTGGGCGCACAAGCGGGGCGTGGCCCTGCGCCTGATCGAGCCGGGCAAGCCGAACCAGAACGCCTACGTCGAAAGCTTCAACGGCCGCTTCCGCGACGAGTGCCTCAACGAACACTGGTTCACCAGCCTGCTGCACGCCCGCACCGTCATCGAAACCTGGCGCCGGGAGTACAACGAAGAGCGACCAAAGAAAGGGCTCGGCGGACTGACGCCAAGCGCCTACGCGAAACGGTTGGCCGATGTCGGCTAATCTACCCTCGGACTCTAGATCCGACCGCTACTGAAAGCGGGGGGGCGTCGGGTGCCGGCACTGGTCGCCATTCGCGTCGGTCGCGAGCTGCGAGCAAGCCAGGCCGCGCAGCTGCGCGGCGAGGCCAGGGTGGGCGCACTGGCCGAGGCGGCATCGATCAATCCCTTCGAGCGATCGGCGGACGACGGTTCGAGCATCCGCAAGAAACGATCCGCTGAGCGTTGCTGGCAACAACCCGCTTGAGCGCCGCTGAACATTGCGCTCTACTGGTGCGGTGACAGCAACGCCTGCCCATGCCTACACGGTCCTGGTCGTCGACGACATGGAGGCCATGCGCAAGCTGATCTGCCGCAACCTCGACCAGGCCGGTTGCCGCACCGTGCTGCAGGCGGCCAATGGTGTCGAGGCGCTGGCGCTGCTGCAGAACCGCCCCGGCATCGATGCGCTGATCACCGACTGGAACATGCCGATGATGTCGGGCATCGAGTTGCTGCGCGCGGTGCGCGCGCATCCGACCCTGCACGCGCTGCCGGTGCTGATGGTCACCGGCGAAATGTCGCGTCCGGAAGTCGAAGAGGCGATCGCGGCGGGGGTCAGCAGCTTCCTGGTCAAGCCGTTCACCGTCGGCAATCTGCAGGCGCGGCTGACGCAGATCCTGGGTGCGGATCGCATCGGCACGGCGGCGCCGGCGCGGGTCGCCAGGCGGCCGCCGCCGATGGCGGGCGATGTGCAGCAGGTGCCGGTGCTGGCATCGCCGTGGCCGGACGTCGACACCGACACGGACGCGGTGGAGTCGGCGCCCTGCGTGCTGGTGGTGGACGACTCGGTCGACACCATCGATGTGCTGGTCGGCCTGCTGCGCCACGAGTACCGCGTGATTGCGGCAACGCGCGGCAGCGAGGCGCTTCGGCTGGTCGAGAGCGAGCGACCGGATCTGATCCTGCTCGATGTGGTGATGCCGGAGATGGACGGCTTCGCGGTGTGCCGGCAGTTGCGGGCGGATCCGAAGCACGCGGAGACTCCGGTGGTCTTCCTCACCGCCAACGACGACGCGGGCAGTGTGGTCGACGGGCTGCGCCTGGGCGCGGTCGACTACATCGCCAAGCCGGTCGAGCCGCTGGTGCTGCTGGCGCGGGTGCGCGGCCAGATCGCGCGGCACCAGGCCTTTGCCGTGTTGCAGCGACAGCTGCAGCTCGAAGCGGAGAACGCCCGACTGCGCGAGCAGGTCGAGCGGATGGCGCGACACGATTTGAAGAGCCCGATCGGCGGCATCGTCAATTTCGCCGACGAGCTGATGCGCTTCGGCGGTTTGAGCGCGGAGCAGTCGGAGCTGGTCGCGGCCATCCACGAGTCGGCCTGGAGCGTGCTGGACCTGATCAACCTGTCGCTCGACCTGTATCGCATCGAGCGCGGCGCTTTCGAGCTGCATCCGGTGCGCGTCGAATTGTTCGAACTGATGAAGCGCATCCTCAAGGAGCGCCAAGCCGAGATCCTCGGCAAGCGGCTGCATCCGTCGCTGTCGGCACGCGATGGCGGCGACGCGCGGGTGACGGCCTGCACGGTGCTGGGCGACCCGCTGCTGGCGTATTCGCTGTTCGCCAATCTGGTCAAGAACGCGGTCGAAGCAGCGCCGATCGGTGGGCGGCTGACGATCGCCCTCGAAAGCCAGGGCGGCGACCACGTCGAAGTTCGCATCAGCAACAGCGGCGTGGTGCCCGAGACGATCCGCGAATGCTTTTTCGAGAAGTTCAGCACCGCCGGCAAGGTCGGCGGCACCGGGCTCGGCACCTACTCGGCGAGACTGTTCGCCGAGGCGCAGGGCGGGTCGATCGCGATGGTGACCCGCGACGCGGAAGGCGACACGACGGTCACGGTGACCCTGCCCTACGCCTCCGCCTGAGCGCGGCCATTGAGCAGCCGGGCCGCGTCCTCGAAGCGGTAGTCGTCGATCGCCGCGGCCACCGCCTGCCAGTCCGGCGCATCGGTACCACCGGCCAGATGCGGCTTGAGTTGCGCCATCAAGGCCAGGGCGCGGGTGTCGTTGACCGAGACCAGGGCGCGCAGCTGCCGCAAGGCCGTGTCGATCTGCGCTGGCGCGAGGGGCGCTGGCGGTGATGGCGGTGCCTCGGGCAGCGCGGCAATACCGGCCAGCACCACTGCCAGTGCGTTCTCCAGCGGGCCGAGCGCGGTGATCAGCAGATCATCCGGCAGCCCGTCGCTGCAGGCGGCTTCGAGCTGGGCAGCGAGCGACTGCACCGATCGCGCGCCGATGGTGCCGGCGGTGCCCTTGAGG
>DASUOA010000123.1:0-3388 GCA_036276895.1 Arenimonas sp.
GCTCGACTACCGACCGCCGCGCTGGCTGCGCAACCCGCATCTGCAATCGGTGCTGAGCTCGCTGCCGCTGCGCCGCGCCGCCGGGCGCCGCGCGCTGCAACGCCTCGGTGCCGAGGGCGAAGCGGCGATCATCGAAACCCCCGCCGGCGTGCGCCTGCAGGGGCGCTACAACGCGGCCCGCGAGGGCGAGGGTCGCGGCCTGGTGGTGCTGCTGCACGGCTGGGAGGGCAGCAGCGAGTCCGGCTACATGCAGCACAGCACGCTGGAGCTGCTGCGCGCTGGCTTCGCGGTGTTCCGGCTCAACTTCCGCGACCACGGCGAAACCCATCATCTCAACCCCGGGCTGTTCCATTCCTGTCGGCTGGAGGAAGTGGTGCAGGCCGTGGGCGAGATAGCGAAGCGTTATCCGGCGCGGCCGCTGCTGCTGGCCGGTTATTCGCTGGGCGGCAATTTCGCGCTGCGCGTGGCCTTGGCGGCGCCGGCCGCGGGCATCGAGCTGGCGCATGCGGCGGCGATCTGCCCGGCGATCGATCCATCGGCGGTGATGCACCAGCTGGAAACCGGGATGCCGCTGTACCACTGGTACTTCCTGCGCAAATGGCGACGCTCGCTGCAGCGCAAACGCGCACTGTTTCCCGAGCACCACGACTTCGATGCGCATGTGCTGGCGCAGGACCTGCGCGGCCTCACCGCCTGGATGGTGCGCCGACACACCGATCTCCCCGATATCGAGGCCTATTTCGACGGCTACTCGGTGGCCGGCGATCGCCTTGCCGGCTTGCAGGTACCGGTCAGCGTACTGGCGGCTGCCGATGATCCGGTGATTCCGTTTGCCGGCTTCGGCCAACTGCGCCTGCCGCCGCACTCGCGGCTTGAGGTGGCGCAGTTCGGCGGCCACTGCGCCTTCATCGAGGGACTTTCGCTGCGCGGCTTTGCCGAGCGCTGGTTGGCGGGGCGTTTGTGCGAGGTGGTTGGTGGCGGCCAGGTAGTCGCTAGAATGCCCGCCTCTCCTTGCCCCGGAATACCGACATGACGGCCGACACTCTCACTGCCCTGCGCAATGGCGACTACGTAGCTGCGCTGGACGCCGCCCGCCAGGCGACCGAGCGCACCCCGACGGACGCCGTTGCTTGGCATTCACTGGGTATTGCGCGCCTGCGCGCTGGAGATCGCGATGGTGCTCGCGAGGCCCTGGACCGGGCATTGGCACTGAGGCCGGATCGGGCCATGTTTCAGATTACCCGAGCCTTGACCGGCCTCCCGGCTCAGCTGTTGGTCGATGCCGCGTCGTTGGCGCCGGGTGCGCCATTGACCCTGGCGCAGGTGCCGACGGCCGCCGCCGAACTGTTACTGCTGCTGGCCCAGGGGCGTAATCGCGAAGCGGAGTCGTGGTTAGCGCGATTGCAGGCAGTGAACCCTGCTTTGCCGACAGTCAAGCTGGCTGAGGGTCATGTGCTGCAATTGCGCGGCCAGGCGGGTCGTGCCCTGCGCTGTTTCCGCGCGGCCGTGGAGGGGGATGGCGGCAATGCGCTTGCGAATGTCTCGCTTGGCTTGGCCTGTCTCCAGCATGGCCAGTTCGCGCAGGCGGAACACGCATTTCGCGCCGCAGACCAGATCGAGCCGGGTAATCCGGGCGTCACGCGCGCGCTGATCGAGGTCTGTCGGCGACAGGGCAAGCGACAAGAAGCGCTCGTCGAGCTCGACAAGGTGCTGTCTGCGGATGAGGACTCCGCATTGCGGACGCTGCGAGCGCAACTGCTTGTCGCGACCGGCAACGCCGAGGCGGGGCTGCGGGACCTGCTGCATCTGCTCGACCTGCAGCCAAGCCACGATGTGGCGCTGCCGATGGCGGTCGACGTGCTCCAGGCATTGGGGCGAGCCTCTGAAGCTGCTGATCGGGTTGAACACGCGCTTGCCGACAACAGCGGCGATGCCGTGTGGCGACTGCGGTTGCGCCTGGCGAGCGATGACGCGGTGTACGGCGAGGTCCTGCAGCGCTGGTCGCAGGCACTGCCGGAAAGCGCACTGTGCCTCAGCGCGCGTGCGCGCTGGCATGAGCGCCGAGGGGAACTCGAGCAGGCGCGCTTGCTTGCCGAGCAGGCACTCGCCTCGAACCCGGGGCTTGCGACTGCGCAACTGCTGCTGCTGCGCGCGGAAGTCGCAAGCGACCCCGAGTCGGCATTGCGCCGGATTGCCCGCATTCGTCCCCGAGAGGACGATGCGGCGGCGCGCCGCAGCCTGCTCGCTTACAGGGGCTTGGCGGCGGATCGGCTCGGACGGTACGCCGACGCGCTGGCGGACTGGTCGCGGATGGCGATGGTCATCGCTGCCTCGCACCCCTTGCCGATGCCCGAGTCGGCGCAGCTGGCACCCGGAGGCAAAGTCGAAGGAAGGCTCCTGTGGGCGCCTCCGGGAGTGGCCATGGAGCCAGTGCTCTCGGCCGTGGCACAAGTCGCGCCGGAACGCTTGCTTGCCGAGCGTGCGCGTGCGCCGCAGCGACGTGAGGACGGATTCGGTGTGCGCCGCTTCAAACCGACCCACGAGAACGCGGGAAGTGGCGAGCGTTGGCAGGCGTCACTGCGGGCCCTCGGACACGAGCCGGCACAGGCGATCGACTGGTTGCCTCATTTTGACGGTTACACGGCAGCGGCCTTGTCCGGAGCGCATACCGTGGCCTGCCTGATCGATCCGCGCGACGCCTTGCTCAACTGGATGGTGTTCGGATCCACGGCGGACTACGTCTTCCTGCCGGATAGCAAACAGGACGCCGACTGGATGGCGCAATGTCTGGAGGCGTTGGCCGACCACCGCGACGCCAATCCACTGGCGGTGACGGTATTGAACATCGACACCTTGGCAGAGCAAGCCGATTCACTCGCGGCACAGCTGCAGTCGGCTTTGGCGCTGTCGAGCGCACCCGATCCGTCCCAGCTGGCGCGCTCGCCCGAGTCCTCGCCGGCCTTGCCGATGCGCTTTCCGGCCGGACATTGGCGCCACTATCGCGAAGTGCTGGCCGAAGCCTTCGCGCGACTCACGCCGGTGGCCCAGCGTTTCGGCTACCCCGCCGAATAACCGCCGCGGTAATTCCGGCGGGCCTCAGGCGCCCGCCGGCAGCCCCAGCAACAAAGCCACGCCCAGCCCGATGCGATACCAGGCGAACGGCGTATAGCGGTGCTTGGCGATATAACCGAGCAGCCAGCGCACCGAGGCGAAGCCGGCGGCCGTTGCGGCGATGAAGGCCAGCGCCAGGCCGGCCCAGTCGACATCGCCGCCACCACCCTCGAGCAGCACTTCCAGCAGCGCATAGGCGCTGGCCGCGAACATGGTCGGGATGCCGACCAGGAACACGAACTCCGCTGCTGCCGGGCGCCGATTCAGGCCGAACAGC
>DASUOA010000124.1:0-12782 GCA_036276895.1 Arenimonas sp.
CGAGCGCGAGACCGGGGTGAAGGTCCGCTGGCTCAGTGACGGCGCACCGGCACTGATCGAACGTCTTGCTGCAGAGGGCAGCAACACCCGCGCCGACATCTTCATGGCGGTCGACGCCGGCAGCCTGTGGCAGGCGGCCGAACGCGACCTGCTGCTGCCGATTCGCTCGCCGTTGCTGGAAGAAAAGGTGCCGGTGCGACTGCGTGATCCTGAGGGTCGCTGGTTCGCGCAGTCGCAGCGCGCGCGCACCATCGTCTATTCCAGCGAGCGCGTGCAGCCGTCGGAACTGTCCGGCTACGCCGAACTCGCGGATGCCAAGTGGAAGGGGCGCGTCTGCCTGCGCTCGTCGAAGAAGGTCTACAACCAGTCGCTGGTCGCGACAATGATCGAGCGCCTCGGTGTCGAGCGTACCGAGACTATCGTCCGCGGCTGGGTTGCCAATCTCGCGACCGAGCCGTTTGCCGACGATACCCTGCTCGCCGAGGCGATCGCGGCGGGGCAGTGCGATGTCGGCATCATCAACACCTATTACCTCGGCCGCCTACAGGCCGCGAAGCCGGCCTTCCCGGTGCGCATTTTCTGGCCCGACCAGCAGGGTGCCGGCGTGCACATGAATATTTCCGGTGCCGGCGTGGTGCGACACAGCAAGCAGCCCGCCGAAGCGCAGCGCTTCCTCGAATGGCTGGCGTCGGATGCGGTGCAGGCCGAGTTCGCGGCACTGAACTTCGAGTACCCGGCGGCGCCGAAGGCGAAGCTGCATCCGCTGGTCGCGGGCTGGGGCAAGCTGCGCGCCGCGCGCGTCAATGTCGCGGTGGCCGGTCAGCGCCAGGCCGAGGCCGTGAAGTTGATGGATCGCGCCGGCTGGCATTGAGTTGAACCGCAGCGGCAGACAGGTCAGTCAGGCGTGGCCGCGCATCGCGGCCTGGCTGCTGGCGTTGCCGCTGCTGCTGCCGGTGTTGTGGCTGGCCAGTTCCTTCGCTGATGCACGACCGGAGTTGTGGTCGCATCTGTCGACGCATGTGCTGCCGCAGGCTACGCGCAACACGTTGTGGTTGCTGCTGTGGGTGGCGCTGCTGAGCTTGCTGCCCGGGGTCGGATTTGCCTGGTTGTGCGCGCGCTACGAATGGCCGGGGCGGCGCTTGTTCGACTGGGCGCTGGTGCTTCCTCTGGCATTGCCGGGCTACGTCGTGGCATTCGTCTATGTCGGGCTGACCGATTTCGCTGGGCCGCTGCAGACGGCGTGGCGCGCACTTGGCCTCAGTCCGTCAGGCTTCCCTGCAATGCGCAGCGTGCCCGGTGCGGCGCTGGTGCTGGCGCTGGTGCTGTATCCCTATCTGTTCCTGATCCTGCGCGCGGCGTTCCTGCGCCAGGGCAGCGCGGCGTTGGATGCGGCGCGATCGCTGGGGCTCGGCCCCAAACGCGCGTTCCTGCGCGCGGTGTTGCCGATGGTGCGGCCAGCCTGGGTTGCCGGCCTTTCGCTGGTGCTGCTGGAAACCATCGCCGACTTCGGCGCGGTAAGCATTCTCGGCGTCGATACCCTGAGTACCAGCATCTACAAGACCTGGTTCGGGCTGTACTCGTTGCCGGTCGCCGCGCAGCTGGCCTGCGGACTGATCGCCGTCGTCGCGCTGGTGTTGATCCTTGAGCGGCTCGGTCGCGGTCGTGGTCGTCATACCAGTCGGCAATTGCTGGCGCCGCCGCGTCGACCCTTGCGCGGTTGGCGTGCCGCGGCGGCGACACTGTCGGCCGCGGCCGTGGTGTGCGCGGGCTTCGTCGTACCGGTGACGCAACTGCTGGTCTGGGCATGGCGCGCGAGAGGCAATCTTCCGGACGTCGGCGAAGCAGCGTGGGCAACGCTGGTGCTGGCGGCGCTGGCAGCGCTGCTGGTGTTGGCCTTGTCGCTCGCATTCGCCAGCCTGCAACGGGCGGCGCAGCACCAGGATCGCATCGTGCGCAGCGCCGGTTTTGTCGCGGGCCTCGGCTACGCCGTGCCGGGCACCGTGCTGGCGGTCGGTGCGATGTGGTTGCTGGTCGCCGCCGAACGCCTGCTGCCGTGGTTGGCGCAACTGGCCTTGAGTTCCAGCGTGCTCGCAGTGCTGCTGGCATTGGCGGCGCGCTTCTTCCGCGTTGGCCACGAAGCGACCGAGGCGGCTTTCGAAAGCCTGCGCCCCACCATGCTGGAATCGGCGCGGCTGCTCGGCGCGACGCGATGGCAGCGCATTCGTCGGGTGGCATTGCCGCTGCTGCGCCCCGGCCTGGTGGCGGCCGCCCTGCTGGTGCTGGTGGAGGTGATGAAGGAGCTGCCGGCGACTTTGATGCTGCGTCCGTTCGGCTGGGACACGCTGGCGGTGAAGATCTACAGCTACACCTCCGAAGGCCTGTGGCAGCAGGCGGCATGGCCGGCGCTGTGGCTGCTGCTGGTCGGGCTGCTGCCGGTGTGGTGGCTGGTGCGGCAGCAGCGCTGAGGCGAGCGGGAGACGATCGCCACCTGCGATAATGCGCGTCCCCTTCCCGCCGCGACGCGCACCATGACCCAGCAGACGATCTACAACGCCACCCACCGCGCCCATGGCGCCAAGATGGTCGACTTCGGCGGTTGGGACATGCCGATCCACTACGGCTCGCAGATCGAAGAGCACCATCAGGTGCGTCGCGATGCCGGCATGTTCGACGTCTCGCACATGACCGTGCTCGACCTGCGCGGTGCCGAGGTGCGCGCGTTCCTGCGGCGACTGGTCGCCAACTCGGTCGACAAGCTGAAGGTGCCGGGCAAGGCGCTGTACGCCTGCATGTTGACCGAGCGTGGCGGCGTGATCGACGACTTGATCGTTTACTTCATGGGCGAAGACTGGTTCCGCGTGGTGGTCAATGCCGCGACCCGCGACAAGGACCTGCCATGGATCGAAGGGCACGCCGCGAGCTTTGCCGTGTCGGTCACCGAGCGGCGCGACCTCGCGATGGTCGCCGTGCAGGGACCGAACGCGCGCGACAAGGTGCATTCGTTGTTGACGGCGGACGCGGCGGCGCGCTGCGCCAAGCTCGGCAAGTTCGTGGCCTGCGAGGCCGACGGTTTGTTCGTCGCGCGCACCGGCTACACCGGCGAGGACGGCTACGAAATCATGGTGCCCGCGGAGCAGGCGATCGACTTCTGGAATCGCCTGGTCGACGCCGGCGTCAAACCCTGTGGCCTCGGCGCGCGCGACACCCTGCGGCTGGAAGCCGGCATGGCGTTGTACGGCCAGGACATGGACGAGTGGGTGTCGCCGCTGGAAGCCGGACTGTCCTGGACCGTCGCCTTCGACGAAGGTCGCGACTTCATCGGCCGCGCCGCGCTCGAAGCGCAGAAGGCCGCCGGCGTACCGCGGCAGATGATCGGCCTGGTGATGGACGAGAAGGGCGTGCTGCGTCACGGGCAGGTGGTGTTCTGCACCGCGGGCGAGGGCGAAATACTTTCCGGCACCTTCTCGCCGACCTTGGGCAAGGCGATCGCGCTGGCGCGCGTGCCGGCCGGCGAGGTCGGCGCAGTCGAGGTCGACATCCGCGGCAAGCGCGTGCCGGTGCGCGCAGTGAAGTATCCCTTCGTCCGCGACGGCGCCGCCCAGCCCAGCGTGCTGGGCTGAAGCAGCGGCGCGCATTAGACTAGCCATCCCGTTACCCCCTTCCTGCAGCAGAGGCCTGCCATGAGCGAGATCCCCGGCGATCTGAAGTTCCTCAAGTCCCACGAGTGGGCCCGCGTCGAAGACAGCGGTCGCGTCACCGTCGGTATCTCCGACCATGCCCAAGGCCTGCTCGGCGATCTCGTCTACGTCGAGCTGCCGAACGTCGGCGACACCCTGGAGCAGGGCGCGGCTGCTGCGGTGGTCGAATCGGTGAAAGCCGCGTCCGATGTCTATGCGCCGGTGTCGGGCACCGTACTCGAGGTCAATGCGGCGCTGGCCGACAAGCCCGAAACCATCAACGAGGATGCTTACGGCGAAGGTTGGCTGTTCGTGATCCAGCCGAGCGAACCGGATCAGCTCGGCGAGCTGCTGGCGCCGGACGACTACGCCAGCCTGCTCGAAGAAGAGGGTCACTGAGCGCCGTTCGACATCGCCAACACGACGCACACGTCGGCCGCCGAGCAATCGGCGGCCGATTTTTTTTGCGCACTTTCGACTTGTGCGACGCGCAAAAGCCGCTTGGCGTCGTCGCGCGCGTCGTCGTCGGAACAGTTCGCAGACGACACAGCAATGGCCGGCGACGACCGCTCGAAATCAATCGTGCGCGCTTCGCCTTCGTGTCGTAATTCGTCTGCAAGCCGCGCCGTTGCTGCATCGTGCCGCACGATGCGATTACATCGTTGGCGCCGATCGCGCGTGTAGCGACGACCGCGCGCGACGTCGGCGGCGAGCAGCGGCGAACGCGGCGGAAAAATTTTTCTGCAAACTTGTTGACACGGCGAAAACACGTGATTAGCTTTCGCCCAGCAGAGTCACCTGCAGAAGCGAGTGATAAAAATCGAATCGACATCGCGAGCCAGCACGCAGATCCCCGTCAGCAATTTCAGAACGGTGGTCGAGGGCAAACGTCCCTCCGCGAAAACGATCAACGCCAACCGCTTCCATGCCCCCTACCGCACCCGGAGCTTCGCGGCTTCGGGTGTTTTCGTTTGCGGAGCCGATCGGCTCCCACCCCGATCCGAGCGCGGCCTTCGCCGCGCCGGTGCGCCGCGGACCGTGTCCGCGGTGGCGTTCGTGTGACTGGGCAGTTCAAAAGAGCCAACTGACGAGGAGTTGACCATGGCTACGAAGAAAGCTGCGAAAAAGCCGGCCAAGAAGGCCGCGAAGAAAGTCGTGAAGAAGGCCGCCAAGGCCGTGAAGAAGGTTGCCAAGAAGGTCGCCAAGAAGGCGGCCCCGAAGAAGGCTGCCAAGAAGGTCGCCAAGAAAGCCGTGAAGAAGACGGCGAAGAAGGCCGCCAAGAAGGTCGCCAAGAAGGCGGCTCCGAAGAAGGCTGCCAAGAAGGTCGCCAAGAAAGCCGCCAAGAAGGCCGTGAAGAAGACGGCGAAGAAGGCTGCCAAGAAGGTTGCCAAGAAGGCTGCGCCGAAGAAGGCCGCCAAGAAGGCTGCCAAGAAGGCAGCTCCGAAGAAGGCCGGCAAGAAGGCCTCGCGCAAGAAGGCTGCAGCTCCGGCGATGCCGGCGGCTCCCGTCGCTCCGGCGATGTAAGTCGACCCGATACTGCGATCCGACTCTCTCCCCGCGTTGCCCAGGCGGGGAGAGAGAATTTTCCAGCACGACGCGACGCAAACCCGGCCCTGTGCCGGGTTTTCGTTTATGGATGCAACGATGCTCAGGTGTGCGGGATGCCCGTGCGGGCCCCGGTGCCGAAAGCTATCAGCGCTTCAGCCAGTCCCGCGCCGGCAGACCCAGGGCGCGATCGGTGATGGTCGGCAACAGGCCTGAGGGCGCCGCGCTCTCGCTGTTCCATAGCACCACGATGCCGAGGTCGCGCTCCGGCAGCAGCGCGATCATCGCGCGGTAACCCTGCACGGCGCCGCCGTGGAAAACCATCTTGTGGCCGGCGTAGTCGAACACGCGCCAGCCCAGCGCGTAGCTCGCATCGCGCAGACGCTCACCGCGCCAGCCACGACCACGGATCTCGCCCGGTGTCGGCACCAGCGGTGACTGGATCTCGGCCAGCAGATCGTGCGGTAGCACTTCCGGGAAATGTCCGAGCTGTGCCAGCAGCCACTGCGCCATGTCACGCGCGCTGGCATTGACGCCGGCTGCCGGCGGCACTCGGTAGTAGGTTTCCTTGGCGCGCACCGGCTGCCACAGGCCACGGCTGCGGATGTGCGGCCGCGCCCAGTTGGTGCTGGACTCGAGGCCGTCACGGCCGAAGGTGGCGCCATACATGCCAAGCGGATGGAACAGGCGCTTCTCGACCTGCTGCGAGTAGAAGTTGCCGGTCACTGCGAACACCAGGTCGCCGATCAGGCTGAAGGCGATGTTCTGGTACCCGTAGCACTCGCCCGGCGTACAGGCCAGCGGCGCGTCGGCGAGTCGGCTGGCCAGCAAGGGATAGGGCTGTTCGGCTTCGAGGTCGCGGTCGAGCGTGTTGTGCGCCAGTCCGACCTTGTGGCTGAGGATGTCGCGCACGGTCAGCCGCTGTGCCGCATCGGCGTCTTTCAGGCGGAAGGCCGGCAACTGGTTGGCGATCGGGCTGTCCCAGGTCAGCGCGCCCTCGCGCACCAGCTGCGCGCTCAGCGTCGCGGCAAACGCCTTCGACAGCGACGCGACGCGGTACACGGTGTCGGCGTTGGCGGCTTGGCGACTGCGAGTGTCGGTGACGCCGTAGCCGCGCACCGAGACCACCCGGCCGCGGTCGACGATGGCCATCGCGAGGCCGGGAATGCGCGAGCGGCTGACGACTTGCTCGGCCTTGCGTTCGAACTGGATGATCGCGCTGCGATCGAGCGGAGCCGGCGCACTCGCCATCGTTGCCGGAACCGGCAAGGCGAGTAGCAGGACAACGGCGAATACTTTCAGGCGGCGCATGGGCGACGTATGCTGGTCGAAAGTTCATTCTAGCCCGCGCACGCTGCCACGGCCTGAATCGCCGCCTATCCGTTTCCAGGGGAGACTTCACATGATGCTGTTCCTGCTGTTCCTGATCGCGCTGGCGGCGGTGGTCGCCATCTGGGCCGTCGGCATGTACAACGGCCTGATCACCGCCCGTAACAGCTACAAGAATGCGTTCGCGCAGATCGACGTGCAGCTGACCCGGCGCTACGACCTGATCCCGAACCTGGTCGAGGTGGCCAAGGGCTACCTCAAGCACGAGCGCGAGACCCTGGAGTCGGTGATCCAGGCGCGCGCCGCGGCCGTCAATGGCCTGGCCGCCGCCAAGCTCAACCCCGGCGACCCTTCGGCGATGGCGCAACTCGGCGGCGCCGAGTCGGGGCTGGTCGGCGCACTGTCGAAGCTGATGGTGGTGATGGAGGCCTATCCCGACCTCAAGGCGAACCAGAACATGATGCAGCTCTCCGAGGAGATGACCTCGACCGAGAACCGCGTCGCCTTCGCGCGCCAGGCCTACAACGACAGCGTGATGGGCTACAACAACCGCCGCGAGGTGTTCCCGTCGAACATCGTCGCCGGCATGTTCCATTTCGCTCCGGCGGCGCTGCTGGAGATCGCCGACCCGGCGCAGCGCGCGGCGCCGAAAGTAAGCTTCTGATCGTCGTCCGCGCCGCGCCGGCATGAACTTTTTCGAACGCCAGGAACGGGCGCGCAAGCTGTCGCGCCATCTGCTGCTGCTGTTTGTGATGGCGGTACTGGCGATCGTGGTCGCGGTCGACCTGGTGGTGCTGATAGCTTTCGGTGCAATCGGGCCTGACGGCCCGCGCTGGGACGCGGTGCTGTTCGCGTCGCTGGTGACGCTGGCGGTGATCGCCGGCGCTTCACTGTTCCGCATCGCGTCGCTCGGCCGTGGCGGCGAGACGGTGGCGCGCGAGCTCGGCGGCACGCCGTTGCCGGAAGACGCCAGCGACTTCCACTACCGGCGCCTGCGCAACGTGGTCGAGGAGATCGCGATCGCCTCCGGCGTGCCGGTGCCGGCGATCTACGTGCTCGAGCACGAGGCCGGAATCAATGCCTTCGCCGCCGGTTTCGCGCCGACCGACGCCGTGGTGGCGGTGACCCGTGGTGCGTTGGAGAAACTCAATCGTGACGAACTGCAGGGCGTGATCGCGCACGAGTTCAGCCACATCCTCAATGGCGACATGCGCCTCAACATTCGGCTGATGGGGCTGTTGTTCGGCATCCTGGTGCTGGGCATCGCCGGCCGCAAGATCCTGCTGCACAGTCGTGGCGGGCGCAGCTCCAAGGATGGTGCGCCGATCCTGATGGTGGCGCTGGGCCTGATGGTGGTCGGCTACGTTGGCCTGTTTTTCGGTCGCGTGATCAAGGCCGCGGTCAGTCGCCAGCGCGAGTTCCTCGCCGACGCCTCGGCGGTGCAGTTCACCCGGCAGACGGCCGGCATCGGCGGCGCGCTCAAGAAAATCGGTGGCCTCGACGCCGGCTCGCGGTTGGCCGACAGCAGTCAGGCCGAGGAAGCCGCGCACATGCTGTTCGGCGATGGCGTCGGTTTCGCCTCGCGGCTGTTCGCCACCCATCCGCCGCTGATCGAACGCATCCAGGCGCTCGAGCCGTCGTTCAAGCCGCAGCAGATGGATGATCTGCACGCGCGCTGGCAGATGCACCCGCCCAGCGGCCGCGAGGAGGATCTGGCGCTGGGCCTGGTCGACGGCAAGCCGGCACGGCCGGATGCGAAGGCGGAGCAGGTGTTGGCGCCTCCGGCGGTGGTGGCGCACGTGGGGCGGCCGCAGCCGGACGACTACGTCGTCGCGGGCTCGTTGCACCAGGCGATTCCGCCGGTATTGCAGCAGGCGGCGCGCGAGCACGACGAAGTGGTGCCGCTGCTGCTCGGTCTGCTGCATGCGCCGCCGGGCGTGGTGCGCGAGAAACAGCAATACGAACTTCGCGCGCGCCATGACGAACTCACCGCGCGGCAGTCGCTCGATTACGCCGAGCGGCTCGCCGACCTGCCGCGGGCATTGCGCCTGCCGCTCGCCGCGCTGGCGCTTCCGGCCCTGCGCCGGCGTCCGCGCGGCGAACTCGAACGCTTCATGGACAGCTGCTTCGCACTGTCGCATGCCGACGGCAAAGTCGATGTCTTCGAGTACTGCCTGGGCCGCCTGCTGCGGATCCAGGTCCACGACGCGCTGCAGCCCAGTCAGGCGGGTCAGGTCGGCAAGTTACACTTGAGCCGCACCGTCGAGCCTGCCGTTACGTTGCTGGCGGTGTTGGCGCAGGCGGGACATGCCGACCGCGTTGCCGCACAACGTGCCTATCTGGCCGGCGTGGCGCATGTGTTCCCGCGCCTGCATTCGCCCTATCAGCCTCCGGCCAACGCACTGACGGCACTGGATGACCTCTGGCCGGTGCTCGACCGGGTCGAGCCGATGGGCAAGGAGCTGCTGCTCGAAGGCCTGGTGATCGCCATCGGCCACGATGGCCGCGTCAGCATCGACGAGGCGGAGCTGCTGCGGGCGGTCTGCGCGTCCTTGCACATGCCGCTGCCGCCGCTGCTGACGGGCGGATGACCGCTAAGCCACCGACGTGATCAATGCGGCGGCGCGCTCGCCGATCATGATGCTGGGCGCGTTGGTATTGCCGCCGACCAGGGTCGGCATCACCGAGGCATCGGCCACGCGCAGGCCCTCGACGCCACGCACGCGCAGCTGCGCATCGACCACAGTATCGGGATCTTCATCGCGACCCATGCGGCAGGTGCCGACCGGGTGATAGATCGATTCCGCCTTGCGCCGGATGAACGCCTCGATGCCGGCGTTATCACTGGCCCTGGCACCGGGGAACAGCTCTTCGCCGCGGTAGGCATCGAAGGCGGACTGCGCCAGGATCTCGCGCGACAGCTTGACTGCCTCGACCATCACCTTGAGATCGAAGCCCTCCGCGTCGCTCAGATAACCGGCCTCGATGCGTGGCTTGCTTGCCGCATCGCTGCTGGCGAGAAACAGCCGGCCGCGGCTGCGCGGACGCAGGAAGCAGGCGTGCAAGGTGTAGCCATCGCCGGGCAGGCGGTTGCGGCCGTGGTCGTCGAGTTGCGCCGGTACGAAGTGGAACTGGATGTCCGGGCGTTCGTCGGTCGCCAATCGCGAGCGCACGAAGCCACCGGCCTCGGCAATGTTGCTGGTTCCGGGGCCACGGCGGAACAGGTAGTAGTCGAGCGCGACCTTGACGTCGCTGAGGCGGTCGTAGGTGACCGGCTGGATGCAGCGCTGCATGGTGCAGGCGTCGAGATGGTCCTGCAGGTTGCCGCCGACGCCGGGCAGGTCGACTAGCGTCTCGATGCCGTGCTGCTGCAGCTGTGCCGCCGGGCCGATGCCGGACAGCATCAGCAGCTGCGGTGAGTTGATGGCGCCGCCGCTGAGGATGACTTCGCGCGTGGCGCCTTCGCAGAAGGCCTGCCCGCGCGCGGTGTAGAGCACGCCGCTGGCACGCCCGCCCTCGAAGGTGATGCGTCGCGCCAGCGCGCTGGTGACCACCTTGAGGTTGGGCCGCTCGCGGATCGGCGCCAGGTAAGCCTCCGCCGCCGAACAGCGGCGACCATCGCGGATCGTCACCTGGTAGTAGCCGACACCATCCTGCTGCGCGCCGTTGAAGTCGTCATTGCGGGCCCAGCCGGCCTGCGCCGCGGCATCGATGAACACCTGCGACAGCGGGTTGTGGTGGCGCAGGTCGGAGACTGTCAACGGGCCATCGCCGCCATGCAGCGCCGACGCGCCGCGGGTGTTGCCTTCGGCGCGCCGGAAGTAGGGCAGCACCGAATCCCAGTCCCAGCCAGCTGCGCCTTGCGCCGCCCAGTCGTCGTAATCGCGGGCATGTCCGCGGATGTAGCACATGGCGTTGATCGAGCTGGAGCCGCCGAGTACGCGGCCGCGCGGCCACCACAGCATGCGGCCGCCGAGTTCGGGCTCGGGTGCGGTGCTGTAGTCCCAGTTCACGCCTTTCTTGCCGACCAGTTTGGCCAGGCCCGCGGGCATGTGGATGAAGGGGTGCCAGTCGCGCGGGCCGGCTTCGAGCAGCAGCACCCGCACCGCCGGATCTTCACTGAGTCGGTTGGCGAGCACGCAGCCGGCGGAGCCGGCACCCACGATGATGTAGTCGTACACAGGGGCTGTCTTCATTCGGTAACCGGTCGAGGCTAGGCCCCGGGTCTAGAGCAAATACTTCAGCGCAGGACGGGTCGGCGTGCCATGACCATGGTCAACTGCTGCGCTGGCGGCGTGGCGTGGCGATGCCGTAAGGTGCGACTGCCATGACCGATGCCAGCCGCGAAACAGTCTCGCCACAGGCCCGCGCCCAGCGTCTGCGCGAAGCCCTGCGCGAGTCGCCGCCGCTGCTGTGGTCCTTCCTGTACTTCTTCTGCTTGCTGACTGGCTATTACGTGCTGCGCCCGGTGCGCGAGGCGATGGGAGCGTCGGCCGATGTCGGCGCGATCTTCCCGCCGTGGATGATCGATGGCTTCACCGCGGTCGGCGTGCCGTTGAACGAGTTGGTGCTGCAGGTGCTATTCACCGGAACATTCCTGATCATGCTGGTGCTGCAGCCGGCCTATGGCTGGCTGGTCAGTCGCTGGCCGCGGCGGGTGTTCCTGCCGACCGTGTATGCCTTCTTCATCGCCAGCGCGCTGCTGTTCTATCTGGCCTTCCATGTCGAGCTGCCCGGGCGCGGCATGCTGTTCTTCTTCTGGGTGACCGTGTTCAACCTGTTCGCGGTGTCGGTGTTCTGGAGCTTCATGGCCGACATCTACAGCACCGCGGAAGCGCGCCGGTTGTATGGCTACATCGGTGCCGGCGGCACCCTGGGCGCGTTTCTCGGGCCAGTGCTGACGCGACTGCTGGTCGAGCGCATCGGTGTCGCGCAGCTGTTGCTGATCTCGGTCGGCTTCCTGACGCTGTGCATCGTCTGCATCCTGCGCCTGCGCCGCTACGCGGTGTTGCGCGAGCGGCAGCGGCATCTGCGCAGCGGCGAGCAGGCGATCGGCGGCGACGTGCTGGCCGGCCTCAAGCTGATCGTGCGCGAACCGCTGATGCGGGCGATGGCGGTGCTGATGGTGTTCGGCGTCGGCGTCGGCACCTTGCTGTACAACGAGCAGGCGGCGATCGCGCGCAGCGCCTTTCCCGATGCCGAGTCACGCACCGCGTTCTATGCCGGCATCGATCTGGCGGTGAACGGACTGACCCTGATCATCCAGTTGTTCCTGACCCGGTGGCTGCTGTCGCGCTTCGGACTGGCGCCGGTGTTGCTGATTCCCGCCGGCGCCATCCTGATCGGGTATTGCGCCTTGGCGGCGGCACCGCTGCCGCTGCTGGTCGCGGTGGTACAGGTGATGACCCGCGCCGGCGAGTTCTCGCTGGCCAAGCCAGGTCGCGAGACGATCTACACGCAGGTCGAGCGCGAGTGGCGCTACAAGGCCAGTGCCGCCATCGACACCGTGGTCTATCGCGGTGGCGACCTGTGCTTCGTCTGGCTGCACAAACTGTTGTCGCTGGGTGGCTCGACCTTGGTGTTCGTGGCCGGTGCGGCGACCGCAGCGGCGTTCGGCTGGTCGGCGCTACGGCTGCTGCGCGAGCACGCCAGGTTGCCGGTCAGGTCGGCTTCCGAGGGCTGAGCCACATCCGCACTTCGGCGTTGAACACGCGCTCGCCGGCGGGATCGAACACATCGACATTGACCGGCAGCTCGTAGCCGCTGTCGCGCACCTCGATCGCGATCGTCGGTGTCGCCACCCCGCGCATCCGTCCCTGTGCGCGCTTGAGATAGGACACGGTCATACCCTTGGGAATCCAGCGCATGCCCTTGGGCAGGCTGGCATCGGTCATCACCCCGGCGCAGAGTTCGGCGAGGTTGCACAGGGCGATCGCATGCACGCTGCCGATGTGGTTGTGCACGGCGCGACGGTCGGGAATCGTCGCTTCGCAGCGGCCACCGTCCAGCACCTCGATGCGCGGTTTGATGCTGCCGAAGTAGGGTGCCTTGAAACACACCGCGCGCGAAAACAGCCACTGCCCTGCCGGCCAGCGGCGCATCCGCCGGTACAGCGCCAGCAGGGGCGTGACGTGTTCGCTCATAGCCTCAGGCCGCCCGATCGAGTCGCTTGTGCCGTTGCAGCGCCGCTGATTCGAGGTCGGCTGGGTCGAAGTCGTCGACGGTGATCGC
>DASUOA010000125.1:0-23137 GCA_036276895.1 Arenimonas sp.
TCGGCTTGCGCCCAGCACGCCGGATCGGCCGCCTGGCGGTACGCTTCGCGAAACGGCAAGCCTTGCCGTGCCAGGTCGATGGCGAGATCGGTGGCATACATCGACGGCTCCAGCGCCGCCTGCATCCGCTGCGGCCGCCATTGCAGTCGGCGCAGCAGGTCCGGCAGCAAAGCCAGCGCGGCGAGACCACGACCGAAGCCGTGCACGACCGCGCCTTTGGAATACTGCAGATCACGGTGGTAGCCCGAGGGCAAAGACAACAGCTGCTCGATCTCGCAGCGCGCGGCGGCGACGCTGGCATGGGTCGCCCGCATCAGCTCGATGACATCGGGATTGCGCTTGTTCGGCATCAGCGAGCTGCCGGTGACGTATTGCGGCGGCAGCTGCACGAAGCCGTACTCGCTGCTGGTGAACAGCGACAGGTCCCAGGCCAGACGGCGCAGGTCAAGCGTAGCCGACGACAACGCATCGAGCGCGGCAAGCTCGAACTTGCCGCGCGACAGCTGCGCGTAGGTGGCGGCCACCTGCAGCCGCCCGAACCCCAGCGCCTGCGTGCAGAGGTCGCGGTCCAGAGGCAGGTTGACGCCGTAGCCCGCGGCGCTACCGAGCGGATTGGCGTCGATCAGTGCCAAGGTGTCGCGGGCACGCTGCGTGTTGTCGATGAAGGCCTCGGCCCAGGCCGACCACCACATGCCGAGGCTCGACACCATCGCCCGTTGCAGATGGGTGTAGCCCGGCAGCGGTTGCATCGCCTCGGCCTCCGCGCGATCGAGGGCGATGCCGGCGACGGCGGCGCACAGGGCGCGCAGCTGCTGCAACTTCTCCTTCAACCACAAGCGCGTCGCGACCAGCACCTGGTCGTTGCGCGAGCGGCCGGTATGGATCTTCTTGCCGGTATCGCCGAGGCGCTCGATCAGCCGCGCTTCGATCGCCGAGTGGCCGTCCTCGAAGCGCGCATCGAGCACGAAGCGGCCGGACGCGAAATCGTCGGCCAAGGCATCGAGCTCGCGCTGCAATTCGCGAAGCTCGGCAACCGAGAGCAGGCCGATGCGCTGCAGGCCTTCGGCATGGGCGCCGCTGGCGCGGATGTCGTGCACGAAGAACTCGCGGTCGAGCAGCACGTCCTCTCCGGCAAGAAAGGCCTGGATGGCGGCATCGACCTCGACGCCGGATTTTTGCCAGAGCAGCTCGGTCATGGCGGTCACCTCAAAAGGGAATGCCTTCGAGCTCGGGCAGCGCGAAGGCGAGGTTGAGATTCTGCAGGGCCTGGGTAGCCGCGCCCTTGAGCAGGTTGTCCAGGGTGGCAACCACCACCGCGCGACAGCCGTCGTCGGACAGCGCGAAGCCGCCGATTTCCACGCCATGCCGTCCCGCGCTGCGGCTCACCCACGGCGCATCGTCCTGCACTGCAATCAGCGGCTCACCGGCATAGCGCTGGCGGTAGGCCTCGCGCAGCGCGTCCAACGTGGTCGACCGGCGCAGATGCAGGTTGGCGGTGAGCGTGATGCCGCGGAAATGCGCAGCGACATGCGGCATGAACTCGACGGCGTGCTGCAGCTGCCGCGTGACCTCGCGCTCGTGCACATGGCCGACCAGCGCGTAGGGCCTCAGGTTGTCGCGCAGTTTTTCGGGGTCGTTCTTGTCTGATGGCGTTGTTCCGGCACCGGAGTAGCCGGAGACGCCAAAACACTGCACCGGCCCGTCGAGCAGCGGCTGCAGCGGCGCGATCGCCAGCTGCATGGCGGTGGCGTAGCAGCCGGGGTTGCTGATCCGCCGCTGCCCGCGTGCCTGCGCGCGGGTGAGCTCGGGCAAGCCGTAATACCAGCCATCGTCGAAACGGTAGTCGGCCGACAGATCGAGCAGCACCGTCCGCGCCGCGTGCGCCTCAACCGCTGCCACGAAGGGCGCGGCAAGACCATTGGGCAAAGCCAGCACCATCGCAGCGGCGCCCTGCGCGGCAGCCGCTTCGGCATCAAGATGGGCATAGGCAAGATCGCCGCGATAGCCCGGCTCGAAGGCCGACAACAGCTGCCCGGCACGCTCGCGCGAGGAGACGAAGGCCAGCTCGAAACGCGGGTGCGCGGCCAGCAGACGAATCAGCTCGCTGCCGACATGGCCGCGCGCGCCGATCAATCCGATGCGGATGCGGTTCGCCATGCTCAGTCCTTCAGCGTCGCCGGACGCGCGCGGCAATGATCAACGGCGTAGCGCACCTGCTCGAAGGATTCGAGCCCGTACCAGTACACATGCCAGCGCTCGCCTTTCATACAGCCATCGCTCTCCTGGCCATAGAATTCGTTGATCGGATTGTCACGCCGCGAACGCCAGAACAGCTGCGGCGTGTGGCTCCGCATCACCTGCCAAGCGGCGCGGCCAAGACCTTCACCCTGGGCATCGTCGCTGACCGCGAACTTGTCCAGGTGTGGCAGACCATCTTCCAGCGTCAGGATCAGTGCAGCGCGGTAGTGCTCACTGACGAACACGCGCCAGGGCTTGGTCTTCTCGAAGTAATCGGCGGCCAGCTTGCGCCCGAAGCCGGACTCGACCAGCGCCTTGAGCCGGACCTTGTCGAGCTTGCCCCAACTCTTCAATTCGCGGATCTTCTCGCCGCGCCGCACCAGGGTGCCCGAGCCGCGATGGGTGAACAGCTCGCGCGCCAGCGCATCGGGCCGGGTGATCGACACTGACGACGACGGTGGCAGCTGCAGCAGCAGGTCATGGATCTGCTCGATCTTCACCTTCATGCCCGAATGCAACCAGGGCTGCGCCATCAGCGCGTCGTACTCGGTACTGAGGTTGATCGAGTCGATGACCTTGCCCTCGCCATCGAGCAAGCCGCCGGTGCCGGTGAGAAAGATGATCTTGTACGGCTGCAGCGTCTTGACCAGCTCGTTGGCGGCCCAGTCAGCATTGATGTTGAGGATCTGGCCGCCAGCGGTTTCGCCCAGCGAGGCGATCACTGGTATCGAGCGCGCGGCGATCGCCGCCTGGATGCCGGCGGTATGCACCTTGGCGACCTTGCCGACCAACCCGTACTTGCGCCGCCCGAGGTAGTCGCACTCGAACACGCCCGCAGTGATCGAGGTCGCGCGCACGCCGCTTTGCTGAAGCGCTTCGACCAGGCGCAGGTTCTCCTGCTGGAACACCCGGCGCACCACCGCGAGCCCTTCGGCCGTGGTGTAGCGCAGTCCGTCCACGGTCTTCTTGCCGATGCCTGCTGTCTGCATCTCGACATCGAGTTGCGGACCGGCGCCGTGCAGCACGATCGGCGTCAACCCGACCTGCTGCAGGAAAGACAGCGACGACACCAGCGCATCGAGCTCGTCGCGCAGGATGGCGCCGCCGACCTTGACCACGGCAAAGCGCGCCGCATCGAGCTGCGAGAAGCGCTTGAGGTAGAGCTGGATCTCCTTGGCACTGGCCATGTTGGAGAGCAGCCGGACGATGGTGGGGCGCAGGTCGTTCATGGCGTGGCGTCAATAATCCGCGCTGCAGCGGCGGCATAGCTTGCGAGCTGATCAAGCGCGACCCATTCATCGGCGGTGTGCGCCTGGGCGATGTCGCCAGGGCCGAATACCAGCGAGGTCAGGCCGGCCTGCGAGAACAGCGAGGCTTCGGTCCAGAAGTCGACGGCGTTGCCGACATCGAGCCCCAGTTCATCGGCGAGATCACGCGCCGCCAAGCGTTTGCCCTCGGCATCCGCAATATCGCCCGCCGGCAGCGATGGCCCGAAGAAGGTCGGCTCGTACTCGGCCAGCGACGCGGCATCGGCCAGCGCACGCAGCTGCTCATGCAGCGCGTCCGCCGACTGCGAGGGCAGCAGCCGGAATCCGAAGCGCAACTCGCAGTCCGGCGCGATCATGTTGGCCTTGATGCCGCCCTCGATGCGACCGATGTTGAAGCGCAGGCCAGTCAAGCCACCGAAACGAAGATGCGACTGCGCGGCGACGAAGTCGAGTGCCTTCGTGCCCCAGCGCATGGCCTGATGCACCGCGCTGAGCGACAGCGCATCGGCGGCGGAAGCATGCCCGGCCTGACCCGTGAACCGCATCCGCACCGAGGCGATACCTCGATGCGCCAGCACCGCCTGCGCGCCGGTCGGCTCGGCCACCAGTGCTTCGGCAAAGCCATGCTCGCGGGCGAGAAAGGCCGCGATGCAGCGCGCATCGTTGGCTTCCTCGTCGCTGGAGAACAGAAAGGCCGCGTCGCCGGTTGTCTCCGCAGCCACGGCGAGCAGGCAGGCGGCAGCACCCTTGATGTCGCAAGCACCGAGGCCAATGGCCCGGTCCGTCGTTACCCGCAGGCGCAGCGGATCCGCGGTCCACGCCGGTGAATCGGGAACGGTGTCGAGGTGCACGTTGAACAATCGCCGCGGCTGCCCACGCACAGCCAACAGCGACACTGCGCCGGCGCCGTGATCACGCAGATCGAAAGTGAAGCCCGGCAGCTGCGACTGCAGGTAGTCGAAGATCCCGCCGGTAGCAATCGCCCGCGGCGGATTGCGGGTATCGAAGCCAACCAAGGCTTCGAGATGGTTGAGGATGCGCGGCAGCATGTCAGCGATTGACCTCGGCCCACAGCGTGCTGCTCATGCCGAACAGCTTGATGAAGCCCTCGGCCTCCTCGACGCCCCAATCGGCCGATTGCGCATAGGTCGCGCCCTTGGCGTGCAGCAGATGCTTGGATTGCAGGGCCACGGCATCAACGCGACCGCCGTGGGTTTCGAGTACCACCTCGCCATTGACCATGGCTTGGCTTGAGGCCAGGAAGGCTTCGAGGTCGGCTTTCAACGGATCGGAATAGAAGCCCTCATAGACCAGCTCCACCCACTTGCGCGCGATCTCGGGCTTGAAGCGGTTCTGCTGTTTGGTGAGCACCGCCTCTTCCAGCGCGCGGTGCGCGACCAGCAGCGCAGTCAGGCCCGGTGCTTCGAACACGATGCGGCCCTTGAGGCCGATGGTGGTGTCGCCGGTGTACATTCCACGCCCGACACCATAGGCCGCAAACAGCTGGTTGAGTTTGGCCAGCAACGCCGCGCCCGGCAGGGCCACGCCGTCGATCGCAACGGCCTCGCCCTGCTCGAAGCGCAGGCTGATCCGCAACGGCTCGGTCGGCCACTGCTCGCGCGCCGCGCACCAGCCGCGCGCACCCTCGCCTGGCGCTTCCCAGCGGTCGATCTCGCCGCCGGACAGGGTCACGCCAAGCAGGTTCTCGTTGATGGTGTAGTGCTTCTGCTTGGCGGCCACCGCGAAGCCGCGCGCTTCCAGATACTGCTGCTCGTAGGCGCGGGTCTGGGTGTGCTGCTTCTGGATCTCGCGGATCGGCGCGTGGATACGGTAGTCGCCACGCGCCTTGACCGCCAGGTCGAATCGCACCTGGTCGTTGCCCATGCCGGTGCAGCCGTGGGCGATGGCATTGGTGCCCAGTTCGGCGGCACGCGCCAGTGCGGCATCGACGATCAGGTAACGGTCGGAGACCAGCAGCGGATACTGACCCTGGTAGCCCTCGCCCGCCCAGACGAAGGGTTTGACGAAGCCGTTCCAGATCGCCGGGCGGCCATCGACCGTGCGATGCGACGCGACGCCGAGTTCGCTCGCGCGCGCCTCGATGGCAGCGCGCTCGGCGGCATCGACGCCACCGGTGTCGGCGAACACGGTGTGCACGTTCCAGCCCTGCTCTTTCAGGTAGGGCACGCAGAAGCTGGTGTCGAGGCCGCCGGAAAAGGCGAGGACGATGTCTTGGCTCATGATGGATTCCGTGGGGTTACTGGTTGATCAACGCAGCCATGATCGCCTTCTGCACATGCAGCCGGTTCTCGGCTTCCTCGATGGCGATGCACTGCGTTGAATCCATCACCGCGTCGGTGGCCTTGACGTTGCGGCGCAATGGCAGGCAATGCGAGAACACGCCGTTGCGGGTCAATGCCATCTTCCGTTCGTCGACGATGAAGTGCTTGAACTGCTCGCGGATGGGATTCTCCTGCTCCCAGTTGCCGAAGAACGGCAGCGCGCCCCAGCTTTTGGCGTAGACCACGTCGGCACCGGCGTAGCTGTCATCGATGTCGTGGCTGACGCGGAAGCTGCCGCCGCTCTCGGTGACGTTGTCGCGGGCCCAGCCGAGATAGCGCTGGTCGAGCAGGTAGTCGGGCGTCGGGCACAGCAGGGTCACGTCCATGCCCATGCGGGTGGCGATAGTCAGGGCCGAATTGGCCACCGCGGTGTTCAGCGCCTTGGGGTGATAGGTCCAGGTCAGCACGTATTTCCTGCCGCGCAGGTTGCTGCTGCCGAAGTGCTCCTGCAGCGCGAGGATGTGCGCCAGCTCCTGGCAAGGATGGGTGATGGTTTCGAGATTGATCACCGGCACCGGCGAGTATTCGGCAAACGCGCGCAGCACGCGGTCCTCGCGATCGATCAACCAGTCCACGAACTTCGGGAAGGCGCGCACGGCGATCAGGTCGACATAACGGCCGAGCACCCGCGCCACTTCCTTGATGTGCTCCTCGCTGTCGCCATCCATCACGCTGCCGAGCTCGAACTCGATCGGCCAGGCGTCCTTGCCTGGCTGCAGCACCACCGCGTGGCCGCCGAGTTGGAAGGCGCCGAGCTCGAAGCTGGTGCGGGTGCGCAGGGACGGGTTGAAGAACACCAGCGCGATGGACTTGCCCCTGAGCTGATCGCCGGCCTTGCTGCGCTTGAATACGGCCGCCTGCGCGAGCAGGCCGTCGAGCTCGGCGCGGGTCCAATCCTGGGTGTTGAGGAAATGCTTCATGAAATCTCCGGCAATAAAAAAGCCCAGCACGTGGGCTGGGCTTTTCGAGGAAACGCGACCGCGCGTCCGGCTACCCAGCGAAACTGTGGGATTCCGGTCGGCGCGCGCGCGAGGTCATGCCCGCCGCCATGTCGGCAGAGGTCAGGAGATCGGCGCTGGAGATCGCGAGGGTCATGTGGGCGCGAGTATGCGGGCTGGGCGCGGGGCGCGCAACGTCAATAGCTGGGGCGGCCTTCGTCTTCCGGGGTCACCGAGACGCGCACGCGCAAGCGGTTGCCCGGATCGTAGGGCAGCCGCGACATGTATTTCTCGCCCTTGTACTGGTACTCGACATCGAAGGCGGTCAACTGCCGCTGCTCGCGCTCGACCTCGACGATCTGGCAACCCGGACGAACCGCGCCCGGCTTGTTCTTGTCGATGTTGCGGCCGATGGCGCCGCCGGCGACAGCGCCGGCCACGGTCGCGGCCTTGCGGCCGTCGCCCTTGCCGACCTGGTTGCCGATCGCGGCGCCGACGATGGCGCCGATCACGGTACCGGCGGTGCCGCTGCGCTCTTCCTGAACGTAACCGTCGCAGCGCTCTTCGGGGGTGCGGGTGCGCACCAGCTCGTAGATCGGCTCGACGCGCAGCACCTGGGCCCAGCCGTAGCTGACATTCTCGGGCACCGGCTCGGAATAGTAATTGTCGACCGTCTGGGCGGACGCCGCCGTCGTCGCAAGCGCCAGCAGGGACAGCAAGGCAGTGGCTTTCATGAAGATCTCCTTCGGGGTCCGACCCGGGCACGCCCCACAACGCGGGGTGTCCAGTTGTCGACGACAGCGATTCAAGCACCGGATGGCTGAACCGGGCCGGAAGAAATCCGCCTGGCGCCGGCACCCGGCTTGCTAGACTTCAGCTTTGTCCGAAGCCCTGTCCGCAATGAGCCTGAGACTTTACAACACCCTGAGCCGGCAACTGGAGACTTTCATTCCGCAGGACCCGAACCGGGTCACGATGTATCTCTGCGGCCCGACGGTCTACAACTACGTGCACATCGGCAACGCCCGCGGCCCGGTGGTGTTCGGCGTGCTCGCCGGCCTGCTGCGCCGGAAGTACCCGAAACTGGTCTACGCCCGCAACATCACCGACGTCGACGACAAGATCAACGCCGCCGCCAGCGAGCAGGGCGTGCCGATCTCGACCATCACCGACCGTTTCGCCGCCGCCTACCGTGCAGACATGGCCGGGCTCGGCATCATCCCGCCTGACCTCGAGCCGCACGCGACCACGCACATCCCGCAGATCATCGCGATGATCGAGCGGTTGATCGCCTCCGGCCACGCCTACGCCGCCGAAGGGCACGTGTTGTTCGCGGTCGGCAGCTTCGCCGAGTACGGCCAGCTGTCGCGGCGCTCGACCGACGACATGCTGGCCGGTGCCCGCGTCGAAGTCGCGCCCTACAAGCGCGACCCCGGCGATTTCGTGCTGTGGAAGCCCTCCACGCCCGACCTGCCCGGCTGGGACAGCCCCTGGGGCGTCGGTCGCCCGGGCTGGCATATCGAATGCTCGGCGATGGCCGAGGCGCACCTGGGCGAGACCATCGACATCCATGCCGGTGGCGTCGACCTGCAGTTCCCGCATCACGAGAACGAAGTGGCGCAAAGCACCTGCGCGCACGGCGGCCGGGTGTTCGCGCGCTTCTGGTTGCACAACGGCATGCTCAATTTCGGCGGCGCCAAGATGTCGAAGTCGTTGGGCAATGTCACGCTGGTGCACGACTTGCTGCAATTGCATGCGCCGGAAGCGCTCCGCTACGCCCTGCTGTCGGCGCACTACCGGCAGCCGCTGGACTGGTCGGATGCGCTGATCGATCAAAGCGTGCGCACGCTCGACCGCTTGTACGGCACCCTGCGCGATCTCGCGGACGTGGCCGCCGAGCCGCAGATTCCAGTCGAGCTCGAAGCCGCCCTGCACGACGACCTCAACACGCCGACGGCACTGGCCGAGCTGGCGCGCATCGCCGGCGAAGCCCGTCGCGCCGAGAGCGACGCCGAGCGCGCCCGCTGCAAGGCCCTGCTGCTCGGCGGCGGCGCCCTGCTCGGCCTGCTGCAGCAGGAGCCGGCCACCTGGTTCGGTCGCGACGCCGGCGATGCCGATGAAGCGCGCATCCAGGCATTGGTCGATGAGCGCAGCGCCGCCAAGAAAGCACGCGACTTCGCCCGTTCCGACGCCATCCGTGACCAGCTTGCAGCCGAGGGCATCGTGCTCGAGGACACGCCGGCGGGGGTGCGCTGGTCGAGGAAGCGCGCATGAGCTTCCCACTGGAAGCCACCGCTGCCGAAGCCCAGCAGGCCATCGCCGACGAGTTCGCCTTCTTCGGCGACTGGTCCGAGCGTTACCAGTACCTGATCGACCTCGGCCGCAAGCTGCCGCCCTTCCCCGAGGAGTGGAAGACCGAGGCGAACCGCCTGCATGGCTGCCAGTCGCTGGTTTGGATCGTCGCCGAGGGCGATGCCGATCGCCTCGACTTCCATGCCATCAGCGATTCGAGCATCGTCTCGGGGCTGGTCTATCTGGCTCTGCGCGTGTACTCCGGACGCAGCGCAGCGGACATCCTTGCGACCGAAGCCGACTACATCGCCAACATCGGTTTGTCCAAGCACCTATCACCCACGCGCAGCAACGGCCTCGCCTCGCTGCTGCAGTTCATCAAGGATCGCGCCCGATGCGTCGACTCGCCCTCGTCCTGAGCATTGCCCTCGCCTTTCCAGCACTGTCGACAGCGACGTCGACGCCGCGAGTGCCGTCGCTTGAGGCGATGCGGGTCGAGGCTCAGACACTGGCGCCGGTCATCCAGCGCTATCGCGCCGATCTCGACAGCCTGCAGCATGTGCAGGACGTGCCCTGGGGTGTGCGTCGCCAAGCGGCGCTCGACAGTTTCCACGCCGACTGGCAGTCACGCCTGGAAGAACTGCCGCGCGCCGGCCTTGGCATCGAGGATCGCGTCGACGCGCTGTTGTTCGAACGCAACCTGCAGCGCCAGCGGCAGCAGCTCGACTTCGAGCGGCAGCGCTTCGCTCAGGCTGCGGTCTTGTTGCCCGGCATCCCGGATCTGCTGGCGCTGGCCGAAGCCCGCCGCCACCTCGAGTACGCCGATGCCCGCGGCAGCGCCGATGTTCTGCATCGCGCGCAACAGGTGCTGGCGCCACAGCTGACGGCGGTGCAGAAGGATGGCCGCGCCGCCGCCAAGGGCACCACGCCGGTGGTCGCCTACCGCGCCGCGCGCATCCTCGACGACACCCGCGCCCAGCTCAAGGAGTGGTACGGCTTCCATGCCGGTTACGACCCCGACTTCACCTGGTGGAACAAGCAGCCTTATGAGGCGTTGGACAAGCTGCTCGGCGATTACGCCGCGGCGGTGCGCGAAAAGCTTGCCGGCGCCAGCGATCCGGAGACCATCGTCGGCGACCCGATCGGCCGCGAAGCGCTGCTGGCCGATCTCGCCCACGAGATGATCGACTACACCCCGGAGCAGCTGCTCGAGCTGGCCGAGCGCGAGCTGGCCTGGTGCCAAGCGGAAATGCGCAAGGCCGCGAAGGAGTTGGGCCACGACGATTGGCGCGCGGCGCTGGAGCACGTCAAGACGCGCCATCCAGCACCGGGCCAGCAACCGAAGTTGGTGGTCGAACTGGCCGACGAGGCGATCGACTTCCTGGTGTCGCGCGACCTAGTCACCGTGCCCGAGCTGGCCAAGCGCGACTGGCGCATGACCATGCTCAGCCCCGAATACCAGCTGCAAGCGCCGTTCTTCCTCGGTGGCGAAGACGTGTGGGTGGCCTACCCGACCGATTCGATGCCGCATGACAAGAAGCTCAATGCCCTGCGCGGCAACAACCGCCACTTCTCGCGCGCAGTGGTGCACCACGAGCTGATTCCCGGGCACCACCTGCAGCACTTCTACAACGAGCGTTACCAGACCCAGCGCGAACTGTTCTCGACGCCGTTCTGGACCGAGGGTTGGGCGCTGTACTGGGAATTCCGCCTCTGGGATCTTGGTTTTGCCAAGACGCCGGAGGACCGCATCGGCATGCTGTTCTGGCGCAGCCACCGCGCCGCGCGGATCCTGTTCTCGCTCGGTTTCCACCTTGGCAAGATCAGCCCTGACGAGGCCGTCGACCTGCTGGTCGAGCGCGTCGGCCATGAACGTGAGAACGCCCGTGCCGAAGTGCGCCGCAGTTTCGCTGGCGACTACGGCCCGCTGTACCAGATCGCCTACATGATCGGCGGCCTGCAGTTCCAGGCCCTGCATCGCGAGCTAGTCGGCAGTGGCCGCATGAGCGAGCGTGCCTTCCACGACGCGATTCTCGAGGGCGGCCCGATGCCGGTGGCGATGGTGCGTGCGCGACTGCTGGGCGAACTGCCCGAAACTGGTCGGCCGGAACCCTGGCGTTTCTACCCGCTCGACTGAACTTCACAAGGAGCGATCCCGATGCGCAGCTCACTTCTGGTCACTACCCTCATGATCGCCAGCGCCAGCACGCCGGCTTTCGCCGGCCGGCCGTCGTTGTCACCCGGCGCCTTGGACGAGGTACGCAGCAAGGCACACGCGCCCTTGATCCTCGACGTGCGCAGCGAGGAAGAGTTCCGCGCCGGGCATATCCCCGGCGCCCGCAACATTCCGCATGACCAGCTGAATCGCCGCCTGGCCGAGATCGGCGATCCCAAGTGGGTGGTCGTCTATTGCCGCAGCGGACGTCGTGCGGGCATCGCCGAGAAGATCATCGACCGTTCCGGCGTGGAGGTCAGGCAACTCGAGGGGAGCTGGCTGTCGTGGGACTCGGCCGGATTGCCGAAACACACCGACCCGCACGGCTCGCACTGAGCCCTCCCGCAACGACAAAGGGCCCGCAGATGCGGGCCCTTTGCATTCGCGCTGGCAGATACAGCCAGCGTTTGCCTCGATCAATCGCCAATCTGCTTTTGCAGATGCTCCCAACGCTCCTGAGCGTCGATGGTGCGCTCGGCGGTCAGGCGCGCCTCGAGGCGCTCCAGGCCGATCTCTTCACCGGTATCGACGCAGTAGCCGTAGCTGCCGTCCTCGATGCGACGCAGGGTCGAATCGATTTTGTTGATCAGCTTGCGGTAGCGGTCGCGGGTACGCAGCTCGAGCGAGTTCTCCGACTCGCGGCTGGCGCGCTCGGCCTCGTCGCCGACGTCACGCACTTCTTCCTTGAGGTTCTCGATGGTCTGCTTGGACTCTTCGACCAGCTCGTCCTTCCAGTCCAGCAGGCGCTGGCGGAAATACTCCAGCTGGTAGGGGTTCATGTACTCCTCGGCCGGCGTCGGCTTGTAGCCGGCCGGGAGGGTGACGCGTTCACGGGTGGGGGCAGTAATGACACGCTCCTTCTGCGGCTTGCTGGGCTTGGCAAAGCCAGCACGCACGCCATCGGTTTTCGGTGCCGGCGCGGCGGGTTTGGCCGCAGGCACGACAGGTTGTTTGGCAACAGGCTTGGCCGGGGCCGCCTTGGCGGGCGCCGCTTTGGCTGAAGCGGCCTTCGCCGGTACAGCCTTGACAGGCACGGCCTTGGCCGGTGCCGGCTTCGCGGCAGGCTTGGTCGGGGCCTTGGCGGGCGCAGCCTTGGCAACCGGTTTCGCGGCCTTGGCAACGGGCTTCGCAGGCGCCTTCGCAGGTTTGCTGGCCGGCTTGGCTGCGGGCTTTGCCGTCGCCTTGACCGGCTTCGGTGCCGGCTTGGCCGCCTTGACAGGCTTGGCGGCCGGTTTGGAGGCCTTGGCGACCGGCTTTTTGGCGACAGCCTTGGCGACCGGCTTCGCCGCCTTCTTGGCGACGGGCTTGGCGGCCGGCTTGCTGGCGGCTTTCTTCACCGCCTTGACCAGCTTGGCCAGCTTGCTGGCGACCTTGGCGACGGGCTTGGCCGACTTCTTCGCTGCCGGCTTGGCGGCGGGCTTCTTGGCAGCCGGCTTGGCGGCTTTCTTTGCAGGTTTCTTGACGGCCACTAGTACGATTCCTCTCTTTCCTTGAGGCTCGAAGGCGGCGTGTTATAGCCTAGGACCTTCACCAGCAGCAACCTTATGCCCCACACGCGGGCCGCGCAATCCGTGAAATCGCTCGCCCTCCTGCTGCTGCGTGGCTACAAACTGCTCATCAGCCCGCTGCTGGGGCAGCGTTGCCGCTTCTATCCGAGCTGTTCGAGCTACACCATGGAGGCGATCGAGCGCTTCGGCGTGCTGCGCGGTAGCTGGCTCGGCGGCTGCCGGATCTGCCGCTGCCACCCGCTCAACCCCGGTGGGCCAGACCCGGTCCCCGACACCTTCCACTTTTGGAAACACCCGTGAGCGACGCGCCAAGCTGCTGCACTGCAGGTCCCGCATCGGGTTTTCGCGCGTCGATGCGCAGCTTGGCCGCCCTGCTCACTTTGCTGTTGGCGCTGCCGGCCAGCGCCTCGGATCGCCGCACCGAGGTGCCGGCAGCGGTATCGCAAGGCGCACTGGTGGTCGGTAGCACGGCCTCAGGCAATCGCGTGATGCTCGGCGAACAGACGCTGCGCGTCGATGCTGAAGGCCGCTTCGTGTTCGGTGTCGGCCGCGACGAGCAAGGCCCGCTGCGGCTGCGCATCGACTGGTTCGACGGCGCGGTCGAGCAAGTGAATCTGCAGGTGTTTCCACGGCAGTGGAAGATCGAGCGCGTCGACGGTGTTCCGCCCGGAACGGTGTCGCCGCCACCTGAAATCGCCGAACGCATCGCCCGCGAACAAGCCCGTGTCAGCGCCGCTCGTGAGCGCGACGACGCCCGCAGTGATTTCGCTTCCGGCTTCAGCTGGCCGCTGCGTGGCCGCATCAGCGGCGAGTTCGGCAGCCAGCGCATCTACAACGGCGAACCACGCGCCCCGCACTCCGGCCTCGATGTCGCCGCGCCAAACGGCACTCCACTGCGCGCACCGGCGGCTGGCATCGTCAGCTTTGCGGATGTCGATCTTTATCTCACCGGCGGCACGGTGCTAATCGACCACGGCCACGGCGTCAGCTCCAACTTCCTGCACCTCTCGCGGATCGACGTGAAGCCGGGCCAGCGCGTCGAACAGGGCCAGGTGATCGGTGCCGTCGGCGCCACCGGCCGCGCCACCGGGCCGCATATGCACTGGGGGATGAACTGGTTCGGTGTGCGCATCGACCCGCAGCCGCTGGTCGAGCTGCAAGCTGGCGCAGCCGGCAGCGAACAGTGATCACCGCTCAGGTCAGCGCGAACACCACCAGGAACTGTACCAGCCGGTAACCCAAGTGCGATAGCACCAATGCCGCGAACATCAACGGCAGGCTCAGTACCACTCGCCAATAGGGCACCTGATATACGACGCGCGCCACGCGGAAAAAGCACCACAGGACCAGGGCGATCAACATCGGGGTCATGACGCGTCCGCCGGGCTGCACCGTGCCAAGGGCCTCATGCATCAGCTGGAGCAGTGGCCGGACCAGCCACATCAATACCAGTGCCATTCCCATGATGAACGCACCGGCATGCAGCGCGGCCACGAAATGTTCGGCGTAGTACAGACGGCGATCGAAGAACAGCAGCTGCCAGAACAAGGCCATCGCCGGGACATGCAGGAGCACGATCGCCTTGGCCACGTCTTTGCCAGCGTCGGAATAAGCGGCGGCATAGGCATCAAACTCGATGCCGCGCAATGTCAGGCGTGCGTCGACCAGTTCGCGCGCCCAGGGGCTGTAGAACTGGTAGCTCAGCTGCTCGTAAAGCCCCAGGTTGAGGTCGCTGACCGGAGAGCCCACGAAGAAGGCGACGTTGACCAGCAGGAACAAGGCCATCGGCGCGATCCAGCGCGCGCGACGACCCTCGATGTATTCGCGGGTGAGCCGGCCCGGCTGTAGCAGAAGGGCACGCAAACTGCGCCAGAAGCGGCCATCGAGGTCGGTAGCCGCCTCGAAGAACTGCGCCAGCAAGTGCGGCAGGCGACGCTGGGCATCGTCCATGCGGCGCTGCCCGCACTGCGGACAGAAGTTGCCGACCGGCACATGGCCGCAGTTGCGGCACGCCTCACCCACAGGCACCGCCTCGCTCATGCCGACGGCCGTTGCTCGCGCAACAAGCGGAACACCATCAATGCGATCGCCGCGGCAGAGCCGATCAGAAGGATCCACAGCGCGTGATTCGAGTAGCGCTCCTGCGGCGTCGGCGCGATGGCGGCGTCGCCGGCAACGACAATCGGCTCACCCAGCGCGGCCAGCTCCGGCTGCCAATCGGCGCCGTACTTGGCGCGGATCGGCGCCAGCAAGGCGGCCAGCGGCAGGTCGGTACGCCGCGCGCGGCTGCTGCCGGCTGCGATCACATAGGGCGCCGCACCTTGCGTAAGCAGCAACCAGCGCTCGGGCCGATAGGCGAATTCCAGCACCGGCGCTTCGGCCACATCGTGGCCAAGCTCGACCCGCCATTCACGATCGCGGCTGCCGCCCAGACGCAAGGGTTCGTTCTGCAGCTCGACGTCGGCAGCGCGCAAACGGAATGCCGTCAGGCTGCCGCGTGGACGCCAGGCACCGCGCCCACCCTCGCGGCTGGCGAGCTGGGCGACGGCAACGGCATTGTCCTGCGCCAGACGCAGGTCGACTTCCTCGATCGGGATGCGACCGGGCAGCCTGTAGATGAAAGTGCGTTGTTCGCGCGAGACCAGCTCGGCGGCGAGGCGCACGCTGGGGCGCGGGTCGGGCGCCGCGGCGGCGCGGGTCTGCACGCTGATGCCAGTCACCGGCAAGGCTGCGCTGGCATCGACGCGGCGCAGACGCAAATAGCGGCCATTGCTGCCGCCGAGGTCGAGCTGGCGACGCTGCAGCAGCTGGCCGTTCTGCTGCAACTGCATCACGGTCCCGCTGCCAACACCGTGCCAACGATGCAGGTCGTCGCTGCTCTCGACCTGCACTTGCGCGCTGAAATCGGCCGCATCGGATGAGAAGTCGAAAGCCAGGGCCAGCAGGCGCTGCGAATCCTCGAGGTTGACGCCGGTATCGACGATGAGATCGCCGGTCGCTGCCGGGTTGCTCTCGCCCGTCACCTGGGCGCGCAGGCTCAGGCGTCCATCGGTGCCGCGGTCGATCTGCAGGCTCAGATCGTCGCCCTGCCCCGTAGTCGTCGCTGGCAGCTGGAACCACTGCACGGAACGCCACTGTGGCTCCGGCTGCGCGATCAGGGTCGCCAGCGGCCCGAAAGCCAGGGGCTCACCGGCCGCGTTGAAGGCGTCGAGGTCGCCGAGGTCGGCGCGCTCGATCTGCGCATAGATCGCCGGCGTCAGCTCGACGGCATGGACACCAGGCTCGTTGACCTGCAGCGGCCAGTGCCGCGCGTACTGGTCGGAACTCGCTGCCGCGCTCAGCGGCAACAGCAACGCAAGCAGCAGGGTTCTGACACGCATCAACGCGACTCCTCATCAGATGGTGGCGACGGCGCGAAGTAGCCCACCAGCACCAGCAACAGGCCCACCGCCAGGAACGACACGATACCGGGGATGTTGCCCATGTACTGGCGATCCACGGCGATCAGTTTGAGCAACACAGCGCCCATCAACACCGCGCCACCCAGCCACAGCGGCCGCCGCCGCGTGCGCGAGCCGGCGATCCACCCCGCGACGCCGAGCAGGCTCCACACCACGGTGAGGCTGGCCTGCGCGAAACCGGAATCGAGGATACCCATCGACCACGGCTCGCCATGCCAGTGATGTACGGCGCGCAGCGTCGACTGGCTGACGAAGACGAAGGCAGCGGCGCTCCACAGCAACGGCTGCGCCGCCAGGTTGGGCATCCGGTCGCGGCACCAACCCCAAAGCAGCAAGGCGATCGCGATCAAGCCCAGCTCCAGCGGATTGAGCAGCGGCAGGAACGGCAGCGGTTCCGCCAATCCACGCTCGAACAGGCCGAGCACGAAGACCAAGGCCAGCAGCGGCATCGCCAGACCGAACCACAGCGGCCGGTAGCCGGTTTCGAACGCCGCCGCGCGCGGCCAGGCCAGCCACTGCGGGCGACGCCACAGGCCGAGCGTCAGCAAGGCCAGCGGCGCGCTCAGTGCCAGGAAGCGCCAGCCGTCGCCGCCCTTGATCTGCTCGTCGAGCTCCACCGTCGCCAGCAGTGCCAGCAGCCAAAGCCCCAGCGCATGCGCCAGCGCGACGCTGCGACCGGGCCCTTCCGGATTGCGCTGCAGGGCCAGCAGCCACGCCGCCACCAAGGCCAACCAGCCCGGCCAGCTCGGCGTCGCCAGCACCGACACGAACTCATCGCCGGCCCATGGCAGCAAGGGCAGCGCCAGCAGCATCGCCGTGGCCATGCCCCAGCCGATGCGCGGCCACGCCAACCAGCGCCGGAGAATGCCGGCCAAGGCCAACGTCGATGCGAGATAGCAGGCCGCGAACAGCCAGTCGGCGTGATAGTTGTCGAACAGACGCTCGGACAACTCGACCTGCAGGATGCCGGCCAACACCCACCAGAACAGGCCCCACAGCATCGCCAGCGCCGGCAGGGCGCGGATCGGCTTGTAGCGGTCATGGATCAATGCCAGGGCCATGCCGGCAAAGCCAATCATCGCCGCGCCCAGCCAGGTCGAATTGAACAGCAGCCACTCGGGATCGCCATGACGATCGGCTTCACTGAGCACATAGGACACCGCCGCCATCGGCTGCAGGGCCAGGCCCGCCAACCACGGGAAGCGACGCTGCTGGCGCAGCCCGGTCCACGCCACCGCGGCACCTTCCAGCGCCCACAGGCTGGCGGTGGTGCCGGCGCTGAAGGCGATCGGAATCGCCAAGGTCACGAAGCCCAGCGCCAACGCGCCGTAGGCTTCCGTCAACAAGCGCTCGTGATGGCGCCGGCGCAGCCACAGCATCAGGCCGAGGTACAGGCCAGCTACCGCCAGCGCCGAGAACGCCAGCGGCATCGCGTCGTCCTTGAGCATGTACGCCTGCAGCGGAAACACCACCAGCGGCGTGCCGAAGATCAAGGTGCCGTCGAGGAAAGGCCGGCGATGCTCGCCCTGGCGCAACACGTACAGCAGGCCGATGCCGACATAGAACAGGAAGAACAGCAGCAGAAAGGGCTCGACCGTCCAGAACAGTTCCGGCCCATACGAGCGCGCGCCCCAGGCGATGCCGACACCGAAGGTGAAGAAGAATCCGATCAGGTTGAGCAAGCGCCAATGCTGGCGCCAGGAAATCGCCAGCACCGCGGCATTGCGCGCGGCGTAGTAGGAGAACAGCGCCACGTGGTTGCCGCTGCCGGTCGACAGCAGCACCGGCGCCAGATAACCGCCGAGAAAGCCGAGCACGCCCAGCGCCATCGCCTTCTGCAGCATCGCCAACAAGGCGGCGCCACTGACCAGCACGATCACGAAGGCAAACGCGAGCCCCGCCGGCAGCAACTGGTACAGCCGGAACGCCGCGAACACCGTCAGCAGCAGCACGCCGATGGCGCCACCTTGCAGGCTGAGCGCGAACACCGGGCGTCGCACGCGCTCACGCCAACCAAGGCCGAGGCCGACCAGGGCCGCAGCGGCGATCAGGCTCAGGCGCAAGGGAATCGGCAGGGTCAGGTAACCCTCGGCGGCCGCGAAGCGCAGCGCCGCGGCAACGCCGGCGAACAGCACCAGCACGCCGATCTTGACCGGCACATTGCCCTCGGTGAACCAGCGTTTGACCGCCGCCACGCCGCGCTCGAACACATCCGGCTCGAACGCAGTTTCGCGCGGCCTTGCTGGCGGCGATGGCGGCAAAGGCGGCGGCGCAGCCGACGAATCATTCGATGCTGCAGCTGTCGCATCACCGAACACCGGGGCAGCCGCCGACTCGCGGTCGGTCGGCTCGGCGATCGGCGCGGCGGCTTCGACCGCCGGCGCATCCGTTTCGGCTTCAGTCGGGGTAGGCTCCGGCTTGGCCTCGCGCGCGGCAGCCGCGGCTTGCGCGCCCGCGGTCAGCTGCCGTGCCTGCAACTTGCGCAGCGACTCCTCCGCCAGCTGCAGACGCTGCCGCAGCCGCAGATGCGCACCGATCAGCGCGAACACCGCCAACCCCAACGCAAAACCCAGCAGATGCCGATCGCTCGCCAACCACAAGCCGACCAGCGCGCCCACGATTCCCCAGACCCAGATCATCTGTATCGGCACTCCCCATGTGATCCGGGCGAGTCTGCCGGTCGATGGCATCGGGAAACAAGCGCGGCGAATCGCACGCCGACCGGCAAGCCGGCGAACTCAAGCGTTCCAGTCGCGCCCTATGTCGCGCCGCTTGCGGCCGGCGATGGCGTAATAGAACAGCGGCGTGCCATCGATCGACAGCCGATGCCGGTAGCGCTCGAGGTGGTAGACGTCAAGGTACTCGGACAGGATCAGCGTCCGAACCAGATGCGAGAAGCCGGTCGGGTCACGGTCTTTGAGGAAATCTTCCTTGATGTTGAAAGCGATCCAGCCGCCTTCCTGGATCAGGTTGAAGGCGGCGATGAAGGCATCCTGCGGAATATCGCCAAAGCCCAGCGCCGCCACCGTGGTCAGGGCATCGAAGTGCCAGGACGCCAGCTCGCGGCGTTGCTTCTCGGCCAGCTGGCACAGATCGGCAACGTAGTAGGCATCGTAGGTACCCGGCCGGTCGCGATGGCAGGCCTGTTCGGCGGCGTCGAGGATATCCAGGCCAACCAGCCGCGCCACGCCGTATTTCTTCAGCTCCTCGCCCATCATGCCGTTGCCGGCGCCAAGATCGAGCACGCGCAACTCATGGAAGGTGTCGCTCGACTGCCCGACCGCCAGCTTGAGGATCTCCGCCATCTTGCGCGGCGACTGGCATTTGAGGCGGTCGTAGAACAGCTGCTCGTACAGTCCAGGCAACGAGTAGATCAGGCTGTAGTCGTGGAAACGGACGCGGGCGCGCTCGTCGCCGCGCTGCAGATAGAAGAAAGCCTGATCCTGGCGCAGGTCGTGGCTGTCCTCCAGCGGAAACTGGATGTCGTAGCGTTCGTGTTGCATACGGGCTCCGTGCCCGCGCGGCGTCGTCCGGAGCTACGCGCCTGCGCAACCCGGCGAAATCGCGCGGGACTGTGTGCGAGCCCACAGCATACGCCGTCGGCCGCCCGGCGACGCCACTTGCGCGGCCACGCATGCGCCTCAGGTAAGCTTTGCGCATGAGCCTGAGCCTCCAACATCACTACGCCGGTGCCGCCCACGCGCCGCGCTTCGGCCGCTGGCTGGATGTCTTCGAGCCGGCCACGGGGCAGCCCTACGCACACTGCCCAGCCGGGGATGCCGAGGATGTGGACGCCGCCGTGGCTGCCGCGCGCGCAGCGTTTCCGAATTGGTCCAGCCTGCCTGCCGGCGAGCGCGCTCGCTGGCTTGAACGTCTTGCCGATGCGCTGGAAGCCCGCCTCGACGCCTTCGCCGCTGTCGAATCGCGCGATGCCGGCAAGCCGCTGCGACTCGCCCGCGAGATCGAGATTCCGCGCGCAGTGGCGAACCTGCGCTTCTTCGCTCACGCCGCGACGCAGTTCGCCAGCGAATGCCATCACGGCCAGGCCGGCCTCAACTACACCCTGCGCCAGCCGCTGGGCGTGGTCGGCTGTATCAGCCCATGGAACCTGCCGCTGTATCTGTTTACCTGGAAGATCGCACCGGCGCTGGCCGCGGGGAATACCGTGGTCGCCAAGCCGAGCGAGATCACGCCGGTCACCGCCTGGATGCTGGGCGAGCTGGCACGCGACATCGGATTCCCGGCGGGCGTTCTGAACATCGTCCACGGCAGCGGCCATGACGCCGGCAAGGCACTGGTCGAGCATCCGCAGGTCAAGGCGGTGTCGTTCACCGGCAGCACTGCGGTCGGCCGTTCCATCGCCGCACATTGCGGGCCGGCGCTGAAAAAAGTCTCGCTGGAGCTCGGCGGCAAGAACGCCACCATCGTGTTCGCCGATGCCTGGAACGACACGGCCAAGCGCCCGCAGCTGCTCGACACCCTGATCCGCTCCGCCTTCCAGAACAGCGGCCAGATCTGCCTGTGCGGCTCGCGCCTGCTGATCGAGTCCAGCGTGTATGCCGCGGTGCGCGACGCGCTGGTCGAACGCGCGACAGCACTGCGCGTCGGCGACCCGGACGATCCGGCCACCGATCTCGGCCCGCTGGCCTCGCATGCCCATTTCGACAAGGTGATGGCGGCCATCACGCTTGCCCGCGAGGAAGGCGGCTGCGTGCTCTGCGGCGGCAGCGCCATCGTGCCGCCGGGCCGCTGCGCCGGCGGCTGGTTCGTGCAGCCGACCGTGATCGAAGGACTCGGCCCGCACTGCCGCAGCAACACCGAGGAGATCTTCGGCCCGGTCGTCACCCTGCAAGCCTTCGCCGACGAAGCCGAGGCACTGTCGCTGGCCAATGCCACGCCCTACGGCCTCGCCAGCTCACTGTGGACGCACGACTTGGGTCGCGCGCACCGCATGGCCGCGCAGCTTGAAACCGGCATCGTCTGGATCAACACCTGGCTGCAGCGCGACCTGCGCACGCCCTTCGGCGGCATGAAGCAATCCGGCCTTGGCCGCGAAGGCGGGCTGGAGGCACTGCGCTTTTTCACCGAACCGAGGAACGTATGCGTCGCATACTGATGCTGGCAGCCACCGCCTTCGCCATGACGGCAACCGACGCGCGCGACCTCAATGCCGAACTGCGCGAGGAAACCAACCCCGTCAAACGCATCGAACTGCTCGAGGCCGCGGCCGCCAGCGACGACCCGCAGGCGCGCTGGATGGCCAAGCAGCGCCTGGCCTTCGAGCTGGCGCAGGCCGGCGAGCATGCGCGTGCCGAACAGGCGATGCAGCTGAACGCACGCCTCAATGCCCGCAGTGAAGCGGTGCCCGATGACAGCCTGGTTGCCCGGCCGGCCGTGGATGCCATCGTCGCGCGGGCAGCCTCGGAACAGGTGGTCATGATCAACGAGGCGCACCATGTGGCGCGCACTCGTTGGTTGACGCTGTCGCTGCTGGCACCGCTGCGCCGGCAGGGGTTCACCCATCTGGCGCTGGAAGCCCTGTACGAGGATGGCGATGCCTTGCAAAAGCGCGGCCACGCGCAGACCGAGAGCGGCTACTACCTGCAGGAACCCGTATTCGCCGAACTGGTCCGCGAAGCCCTCCGCCTCGGCTACCAGTTGCATCGCTACGAGTACCAAGGCGACGCGCCAGAGCAACAGGCGCGCGAGACCGGGCAGGCGGAAAACCTGCACGCCCTGCTGCGTGAGAACCCCAAGGCGCGCGTGCTGGTGCATGCCGGCTATGCGCATATCTACCGCAACGACCCCGCAAGCCTGTTCGGCGTCCGCACCATGGTCGAAGAGTTCGAGCGCCTCAGCGGCGTGCGCGCGCTGACTGTCGAGCAGAGCTACCTGTTCGATCGCCCCGACCGCGACAACAACCACCCGGCATACGAGCGTGGCTGGACGGCGTGGCAGCGTGACCAGGGCGAGGCCACTCCACGTCCCTTCGTGCTGTTGGACGCGACCGGCACTCCGTGGTCGATGAAGCCGGACGTGTTCGACATCAGTGTGTTCCTCCCGGTGGCCGCCGACGGTGCATGGCGCAGCCTCGATGGCCGGCACAGGCTACGCACGCTCCCCGACTCGCTCTGTGCCGGGCAGCGCCCCTGCCTATTGGAAGCGCGACATGCCGACGAACCCGCCGAGGCGTTGCCGGTCGACCGGCAATGGCTCGAAAACGGCGAGGCCGCTGCGCTCTGGCTGCCGCCCGGCTGCTTCCGCTTGCGCAGCATCAGCCGCGAGCGCGCGGTCGATGACGAACGCTCCATCTGTTTTGAACCTGCCGGGAAAGCAATCGATGAGTGATATCCGCGACCTGATCCGCAGCAACCGTGAATGGTCGGCGCGCGTGCGTGCCGAAGATCCCGATTTCTTCAAACGCCTGTCGCAACAGCAGGCACCGAAGTACCTGTGGATCGGCTGCTCCGATTCACGCGTGCCCGCCAACCAGATCACCGGGCTGATGCCGGGCGAGGTGTTCGTCCACCGCAACATCGCCAATGTGGTGGTGCACACCGATCTCAACTGCCTGTCGGTGATCCAGTTCGCGGTCGAAGTATTGAAGGTCGAGCACGTGCTGGTGGTTGGGCACTACGGCTGCGGCGGCGTACACGCGGCGCTGACCGGCCTGCGCGTGGGCCTCGCCGACAATTGGCTGCGCCATGTCGGTGACGTCGCCGAGAAGCACGCCGACCACCTGGCCGGTTGCGAGCTGGAGTCGCTGCGCCACGCCCGCCTGTGCGAGCTCAACGTGATCGAGCAGGTGCGCAACCTGTGCCTGACCACCATCGTCCGCGACGCCTGGGCGCGCGGCCAGCAGCTGTCGGTGCATG
>DASUOA010000126.1:0-8347 GCA_036276895.1 Arenimonas sp.
GCGGCGCCTCCGCCGGCATCGGCCGCGCCGCTGCGACGGCGCTGGCGGCAATGGGTTGCGATGTCACCCTGCTCGCCCGCCGTGAGGAAGCCCTGCGCGAAGCCGCGTTGGCGATGCCGCGCACGCATGAAGCGCAACGCATCGGCTTTCTCGCCGCCGATGTCGCCGCGCATGACGATCTGCGCAGCAAAGTCGAAGCACTCGCTGCGACGCAGCCTGCACACATTCTGGTGAACAACAGCGCCGGTCCGCCCGGCGGCCCCGCGCACGCGGCGTCGATTGATGCCTACCTGTCGGTGTTCCAGCAACATCTGCTCGGCGGCCAGGTGCTGCTGCAGGCCGTGTTGCCGGGCATGCGTGCGGCGAAGTTCGGGCGCATCGTCAATGTCATCTCGACCTCGGTGAAAGAGCCGATCGCCAATCTCGGCGTCTCCAACACCATTCGTGGCGCGGTGGCGAGCTGGGCCAAGACGCTGGCCTCAGAGCTCGGTGCCGACGGCATCACCGTCAACAACGTGCTGCCCGGCTACACCCGCACGCAGCGACTCGAACAGATCCTCGACGAACGCGCTGCCGCCACCGGCAAGCCGCGCGAAGACATCGCCGAGGGCATGCTGGCCACGGTTCCGGCGGCGCGCTTTGCCGAGCCCGAGGAAATCGCCGCCGCGATCGCCTTCCTGAGTTCGCCCGGCGCCGGCTACATCAACGGCATCAACCTGCCGGTCGACGGCGGCCGCACCAAGTCGCTGTAAAATTCCGCCTTTCCTGATCGGAGCCTTCGCATGCAACTCGACACCATCCGCGCCGTCATCACCGGCGGCGTCTCCGGCCTCGGCCTCGCCGTTGCCCGCCACCTCGTCGCCCACGGCGGCCAGGTCGCCCTGCTCGACATCAACGACCAGAAGGGCGCCGAAGCGGTGGTCGAGCTCGGTGCCGACAAGGCGCTGTACCTGCGCACCGATGTCACCAACGAGGCCGAAGTCGCGCACAACTTCGCCACTGCCAAAAAGCACCTCGACACCGTCAACGCGGTGATCAACTGCGCCGGCATCCTCGGTGCCGGCCGCGTGCTCGGCAAGGAAGCGAGCATGCCGCTGAAGAACTTCACCGCCACGGTGATGGTCAACCTGGTCGGCAGCTTCAATGTCGCCAAGGCCGGCGCTGAGCTGATGCAGCACAACGCGCCCGGCGACGACGGCGAGCGCGGCGTGATCATCAACACCGCTTCGGTGGCGGCCTTCGAAGGCCAGATCGGCCAGGCCGCGTATTCGGCCTCGAAGGGCGGCGTGGTCGGCATGACCCTGCCGATGGCACGCGAGCTGTCGCGCTTCGGCATCCGCGTCAACACCATCGCCCCCGGCATCTTCTGGACGCCGATGGTCGATGGCATGCCGCCGCAGGTGCAGGAATCGCTGTCGGCATCGATCCCCTTCCCGTCGCGCCTGGGCAAGCCCGAAGAATTTGCCGACCTGGTTGCCTACCTGCTGCAGGCGCGCTACGTCAACGGCGAAACCATCCGTCTCGACGGCGCCGTCCGTCTCGCTCCGAAGTGATCCCGACCCCATGAAAGCGTCCGAAATCAAGAAAGGCAACGTCGTCGAACACAACGGCGGCGTCTACCAGATCCGCGACATCGAGCGTAGCGCCGCTCAAGGCCGCAGCGGCAACGTGACCTTCCGTTTCATCATGTATTCGGTGCCGGGCGGCAACAAGCTCGACATCAGCCTGCGCTCGGAAGATGAACTGCGCGAAGTCGAACTCAGCCGTCGCCAGGCGACCTATTCGTACAAGGATGGCGATGCGTACGTGTTCATGGATGATGAAGACTTCACGCCCTACCAGCTCGACGCCGATGTGGTTGGCGACATGGCTGGCTACATCACCGACGGCCTGACCGGCTGCTACGTGCAGCTGATCGAGGATGCGCCGGTCGCCGTGCAGCTGCCCGCAAGCGTGGTGCTGGAAGTGGTCGACACGCCACCGGAACTCAAGGGCGGCACCGCCACCAAGCGCCCGAAGCCGGCCAAGCTGTCGACCGGCATCGAGATCATGGTGCCGGAGTACATCAGCAACGGCGAGAAGATCAATGTCAGCACCCTGACCGGCGAGTTTGCCGGGCGGGCCTGATAGAAAGAGGATTCAACCCGGCAGGAACCCGCGCTCCAGCCGGTCCAGCGCGTCATCGCCGAGCTTGGCCAGGTCGGCGGTGGCGTTGGTCGCGAACCAGTGCCGCATGGTCGCGCGGATCACGCCGATGGCGGCGCCGGCCAGTACCCGCGACTGCAACTCAGCGTCTTCACCACCGACCGCGCGTTCGCGGAACAGACGCGCCATCGCGAACTCCCAGTCCCGGTCGATTTCATTTTCCCGGGCCAACAGCGCCGCCGAGGTCTGGATCAGCCGCTGCTGCGCCAGCAGCGATTCGCGGTGCTGCACGTATTCCTTGGCGAACAGGTGGGCGATCCGGCGCAGGCTGCCGACCGGGCTTTCGCTGATCGGCGCTGTCGAGAGCAATTCGACGAAACGCGCCAGCCGCTCTTCCCGGTGCGGGAAGGCCAACGACTCCTTGTCCGCAAAGTAGCGGAACAGCGTACGCCGGCCGACGCCGGCGTCGCGGCAGATCTCGTCGAGCGTGGTCGCATCGAAGCCGACGGCATGAAAACGACGGTTGGCGGCGGCGATCAAGGCACGCCGGGTCGCGTCTTTTTTGCGCTCGCGTAGCGAAGTTGCTGGCAATTCCATGGGGGCAAGGATATAACTGCGCCTCCGGAAAAAGTGACACTCAGTGCCAAATTCTATTCCTACCCCCGATCGGTCAGCCTCCCTGGAATGCCTTCGCTGGCACCCGGATACCACGCTGCCGGCCTTTTGCGGCCCGGCCCTGCTCGCCGCGCTGGCCGATGTCCGCGCCAGCGCGCATGTGCTGCGCGATCCCCGCGATGGCCGTTTGGGGCTCGGGCTCGACGGTGCTTTGAGCAGCCAAGGCGTAGCCAACGCCTGGCCGGTCATCGCCAGCCTGCCGCCGCTGTATCCGGAATGGCTGGGCGACCGCTCCTTCACCGAAACCCATGGCCTGCGCTTCGCCTATGTCGGCGGTGCCATGGCCAACGGCATTGCCAGCACAGCCATGGTGGTCGAGCTGGCGCGTACTGGCTGCCTGGGATTCTTCGGAGCGGCCGGATTGTCGCTGGGCCGCGTCGACGCGGCCATCAGCCAGCTGCAGCACGAACTCGGCGGTTCCAGCCTGCCCTGGGGTGTCAACCTGATCCACAGCCCGGCCGAACCTAGCCTGGAAGAAGCCGTTGCCGAATTGCTGCTCACGCGCGATGTACGCCTGGTAGAAGCTTCGGCGTTTATGGCCCTGACGCCGGCGATCGTCCGCTACGCCGCCACCGGTCTGTACCGCGATAGTGCCGGCCGCATCCAGCGGCGCAACCGGGTGTTCGCGAAAGTGTCGCGCGAGGAAGTGGCGCGTCGCTTCCTGGAGCCAATGCCGATCGCACTGCTCAGCGAATTGCAGCAACGCGGCCAGCTCAGTGCACTCGAAGTCGAGCTCGCCGCGCAATTGCCGCTGGCCGAAGACATCACCGTCGAAGCCGACTCTGGCGGCCACACCGACAACCGGCCGTTGACCGCGCTGTTGCCGACCATCGCTTTGCTGCGTGATCGCATCTCCGCCGAACACGGCTACTCGATGCCGATCCGCATTGGCGCTGCTGGTGGATTGGGCACACCCGCGGCGATTGCTGCCGCGTTCGCGCTGGGCGCGGCTTACGTGCAGACAGGCTCGGTCAATCAGGCCTGCGTGGAAAGCGGTCTCGGCGAACGCGCGCGGACGATGCTGGCGCAAGCCGAGATGGCCGATGTGATCATGGCCCCAGCAGCCGACATGTTCGAACTCGGCGTCGATGTGCAGGTGCTGCGTCGTGGTTCGATGTTCGCGGTACGCGCGCGCAAGTTGTACGAGCTGTATCGCGCCTACCCTTCGCTGGAGGCAATTCCAGCCAGCGAACGCGAGAAGGTCGAACGCGACATCCTGCGCAACAGCTTCGAAGCGGCATGGCAGTCGACCCGCAGCTTCTGGCTGGGGCGCGATCCGGCGCAGGTGCAGCGCGCCGACAGCGACGGCAAGCACCGCATGGCGCTGGTGTTCCGCAGTTATCTCGGATTGGCCAGCCGTTGGGCCATCGATGGCCTCGGCGAGCGCGCCGCCGATTTCCAGATCTGGTGCGGCCCAGCCATGGGCGCCTTCAACAGCTGGGTGCGCGGCAGTTTCCTCGAAGCACCCGAACAGCGCAGCGTCGCCCAGGTCGCCCGCAATCTGCTGGAAGGCGCGGCAGTGATCACCCGCGCGCAGCAACTTCGCACCTACGGCTTGCCGATTCCCGCCGCCGCTTTCGATTTCCGCCCGCGCCCGCTGGCCTGATGCGCCAGCCGCTGCCACCCACGAGATCGCAATGAACCCCCACACCGCACCGAACCAGACCCCCATCGCCATTGTCGGCGTCAGCGCGCTGTTTCCCGGCTCGACCGATGCCAGCGGTTTCTGGCGCGACATCCTCGCTGGCCGCGATCTGATCAGCGATGTGCCAGAAAGCCATTGGCTGGTCGACGACTACTACGACGCCGATCCTTCGGCGCCGGATAAAACCTATGCGCGCCGCGGCGGTTTTCTCGACCCGGTCGGCTTCGACGCACTGGGCTTCGGAGTGCCCCCATCGACAATGCCCGCGACCGACACCGCCCAGCTGCTGGCCCTGATCGTTGCCCAGAGCGTCTTGCAGGACGCCGCCGGTGCGCAGTTCGACAGCATGGATCGCTCGCGCATTTCGGTCATCCTCGGCGTCACCAGTGCGCAGGAACTGCTGTTCTCGATGGTGTCGCGCCTGCAGAAACCGGTCTGGGTGAAAGCGCTGCGCGAATCGGGTTTGCCGGAAGACGAAGTGCAAGCCGCCTGCGCGCGCATCGCCGCGAACTACGTGCCATGGCAGGAGTCGAGCTTTCCCGGACTGCTAGGCAATGTCGTCGCCGGCCGTATCGCCAACCGCTTGAATCTCGGCGGCACCAACTGCGTCACCGATGCCGCATGCGCGTCAGCCTTGTCGGCACTGTCGATGGCGATCAGCGAACTGCAGCTGGGCACCAGTGATCTGGTGATCTCCGGCGGTGTCGACACGCTCAACGACATCTTCATGTACATGTGCTTCTCGAAGACGCCGGCGTTGTCGCCCAGCGGCGATTGCCGGCCGTTCAGCGACCAGGCCGATGGCACCATGCTCGGTGAAGGCCTGGGCATGGTCGCGCTCAAGCGCCTGAGTGACGCCGAGCGCGATGGCGATCGCATCTACGCGGTGATCAAGGGCATCGGCACTTCCAGCGATGGCCGCAGCAAGAGCGTCTATGCGCCGGTACCGGAAGGTCAGGCGAAAGCGCTACGCCGCGCTTACGACATTGCCGGCTACGGACCCGAAACCGTCGAACTGGTCGAAGCCCACGGCACTGGCACCAAGGCCGGCGATGTCGCCGAGTTCGAAGGCCTGCGACAGGTTTTCGCAGGTGCCGACTCGCAACGCACCCAATGGTGCGCGCTCGGCTCGGTGAAGAGCCAGATCGGCCACACCAAGGCCGCGGCCGGTGCTGCTGGCCTGTTCAAGGCGGTGATGGCGCTGCATCACAAGGTGCTGCCGCCGGGCATCAAGATCGACGCGCCGAACCCCAAGCTCGACATCGAACGCAGTCCGTTCTATCTCAACACTCGCGCCCGCCCTTGGATCCGCAACGCCGACCATCCGCGCCGTGCGTCCGTCAGCGCCTTCGGCTTCGGCGGCTCCAACTTCCACGTGACGTTGGAGGAGTATCTGGGCAGCGCGCCGAAGGCGGAACGCTTGCCCTCGCAGCCGCACGAACTGATTGTGCTCGGCGCTGACAACGCAGCCGCACTCGTTGCGCAAGCACGCGCACTCGCCAGCAACTCCGCGCCGCTGTCGCGCCTGGCGCGCGAGAGCCGCAAAGACTTCAGCGCTCGTGCTCACGCACGGCTGGCCATCGTCGCCAGCGACAGTGCGCAATTGCAGTCGCGACTGCTCGCGGCCGCGCAGCGCATCGAGCAGGCACCGGACCGCGCTTTCAACCTGCCCGATGGCAGCAGCTTCGGGCTCGGCGCGCACAGCGGCAAACTGGCGCTGATGTTCCCGGGCCAGGGCAGCCAGTACCCGGGCATGGGCGCCGATCTGGCGATGCACTGCCCGCTCGCGCGCGAGGTCTGGGATCGCGCGGCCGATCTGGACTTCGATGCCAATAGTTCGCTGCAACAGCTGGTGTTCCCGCGCCCGGGTTTCAGTGCTGATGCAGCCACGCAAGACGCGGTACGTTTGACCGCCACGCAGTGGGCGCAGCCCGCTATCGGCGCCACGTCGTTGTCGATGCTGGCGGTGCTGGATGAGCTCGGCGTGCGTGCCGATCTGCTGGCCGGCCACAGCTTCGGCGAAGTGGTGGCGTTGCGCGCGGCCGGCGTGCTGTCGGAAGCTGACATGCTCACCATCGCCCGCCGTCGTGGCGAGCTGATGGCGCAAGCGTCCAGCACGCCCGGTGCGATGACCGCCCTCGCCCTGCCAGTGGCTGAGGTGCGCGAGTGGATCACGCGCTGCGCGTCGTCGGTGGTGGTGGCCAACCACAATGCGCCGCAGCAGGTGGTGGTGTCGGGTACGGTCGACGCCATCGAAGACTTCGAAGCGCAACTGGCCAAGCACGGCGTCACCTGCCGGCGCTTGCCGGTCGCCAGCGGTTTCCATTCGCAGGTGGTCGCCGGTTGCTGTGCGCCGTTTGCCGACTTCCTCGCCGGTATCGAATTCGCGCCGGCCACCCTGCCCGTGTTCGGCAACACGCATGCGGCGCGGCATAAAGGCGGCGCCGATGCGCTGCGTGCGGCCTTGGCCGCGCAGATTGCCGAGCCGGTGCGCTTCGTTGAAATGATCGAGGCGATGTACGCCGAGGGTGCGCGCACCTTCCTCGAAGTCGGACCGGGCAATGTGCTGACCGGCTTGATCGCCGCGATCCTGGGCGAGCGTCCGCATGCGGCCATCAGCATCGATCGCAAGAACAAGCATGGCGTCGAGTCCTTGCTGCTGGCGCTGGCCCGCCTCACTGCCGAAGGCGTGGCGCTGAATCTTGATCGCCTGTTCGCCGATGTGCGCGAGCCCGCATCAGCGCCCAGCCACGGCCGACCGTTGACGCCGATCAACGGCAGCAATGTCGGCAAGCCCTACCCGCCCGTTGGCGGCAAGGCAGCCCTGCCCAAGCCCAACCCGCCGCGTGCGATCGCGACCACGCCGGCGCCAACGCCGGCACCCTCCCAAGTATTCGAGCAACCAGCGCCGACGCCGCTCGCTGCCGCCGCCATTGCCGTCACTCCTCCTGCCCCGGAAGCTCCCATGAACGACGCCCACCTCGCCTGGCTGCAGGCTTTCCAAGCCAGCCAGCAACAACTGACCGACGCCCACGCCAGCTTCCAGCGCGCGATGTTCGACAGCCACGCGTCCTTCCTGCAGCTGAGCGAATCGGCGCTGACCGGCCTGGCAGCCATCGCCGGCGGACAGGCGCCGATGCTTTCGGCAACCGCAACGATGACGCAAGCGGTGACATTGCGCCCGATGCCTGCTGCCGCTCCGATGGCACCGATGGCAGCACCGCCCGCGCCTGTAACGATGCCGGTCGCACCCTTGGCGCAGCCCGCACCGGTGATGGCCGCACCTGTGCCCGTCGCCATTGCGCCGGTCGCACCCGCACCGGCCGCACCGACGGCTGCGCCAGCCTTTGATCTGACTGCGTTGATGCTGCAGATCGTCGCGGAAAAAACCGGCTACCCGGTCGACATGCTCGACCTCGGAATGGATCTCGAAGGCGACCTCGGCATCGATTCGATCAAGCGCGTGGAAATCCTCGCCGCGGTCGATGAACGCGCACCGGGCCTGCCCAAGCTCGACCGCGGCGCAATGAGCGCCCTGCATACCGTCGGCGAAATCGTTACCTATCTCAAAGGCACTGCGGCGCCAGGCCAAGCATCCGCCACCGCGCCGGCCAGTGCCAGCGTGGTCGCGCTGCCCGCTACAGCGCCCGTTGCCAACGTCGACCTGACTGCGCTGATGTTGCAGATCGTTACCGAGAAGACCGGTTACCCGGTCGACATGCTGAACCTCGGCATGGACCTCGAAGGCGACCTCGGCATCGATTCGATCAAACGCGTGGAGATCCTCGCCGCGGTCGAAGAGCGCGCCGCCGGCCTGCCCAAGATCGATCGCAGCGCCATGAGCGCACTGCACACATTGGGCGAAATCGTTGCTTATCTAAA
>DASUOA010000127.1:0-2183 GCA_036276895.1 Arenimonas sp.
CGCCGGCCCGCCTATTCGCGCATGGATGTCGGCCGCCTCGAGCGCGATTTCGGCATCCGTTTGCCGGCATGGGAGAACGGCGTCGACGAAGTGCTGGCGCGCCTGGGCTGAGCCGCGTGAAGGGCGTGTTGACGCCGCCCGCTTATACTGTCGCGTCGCGATCGGCGCCGGGTGACGGGGCGGATCGGATATCCCTGACACCACAGGAGTGAAACCATGCGTGTGCTTCTTCCCGTGCTGCTGCTGGGCGCCGTGAGCGCCAGCGTGCAGGCGCAGTCGCGTCCCTTCGACGTCCGCGATCTGGTTGCGCTCGATCGGGTCTCGTCGCCGACCCTGTCGCCGGATGCGCGCCTCGCGGTTTACGCCGTGCGCGAAGCCGACGTCAAAGCAAACACCGCCAGCACCGGCCTGTGGCTGATGGATCTGGCCGCACGCAAAGCCGCGCCGCGACGTTTGACGCCCGATGGATTCAACGTCAACAGCCCGGCGTTCTCGCCGGATGGCGCGCAGCTCTACTTCCTGTCCGGCAAGTCCGGCTCGATGCAGCTATGGCGGCAGCCGGTCGCTGGTGGCGAGCCGGTCCAGGTCAGCGACTATCCCTTGCCGGTCGGCAGCTACAAGCTGTCGCCGCAGGGTGATGCGGTGGCGCTGAGTTTCGACGTGTTCGCCGATTGCGGCGCCGATCTCGACTGCACGCGCAAGCGCCTCGACGACAAACCGCAGGCGAGCGGGCAACGCTACGACAAGCTGTTCGTGCGCCACTGGGATACCTGGAAGGACGGTACCCGTAGCCAGCTGTTCGCTGCCCGCATCAAAGATGGCAAGGCCGTGACACCGATGCTGGTCAGCCGCGGCATCGATGGTGACGTGCCGTCCAAGCCGTTTGGTGGCAGCGAGGACTACACCTGGGCACCGGATGGCCAATCGCTGGCGTTCGCCGCGCGCATCGCCGGCAAGTCGGAAGCCTGGTCGACCAACTTCGACATCTTCCATGCCGGCATCGAAGGCGAGGCGGCACCGGTCAACCTGACCGTCGACAACCGCGCCACCGACAGCGGCCCGGTGTTCTCGGCCGATGGTCGCACCCTCTACTACCGCGCGATGCGGCGCCCGGGTTTCGAGGCCGACCGTTACGCATTGATGGCGCTTGATCTGGCAAGCCTGCAGCGCCGCGAGATCGCACCGCAATGGGATCGTTCCGCCAGCGACATCACCCCGTCGGCCGATGGCCGGCGCATCTACAGCAGCGCCGATGATCTCGGCACGCATTCGCTGTTCGCCATCGACATCGCCAGCGGCAAGGCCAGCCGCATCGTGCGCGGCGGCACCATCGGCGGCTTCGACCTCCAAGGCGACACCCTGCTCTACACGCGCAGCCATCTCGACGCGCCGGGCCAGCTGTTCGTGGCGCGCGGCAACGGCCAGGGCGAGCGCCAGCTGACCCAGCTCAATGCCGAGCAGCTCAAGTCGGTGGCGATGGGCGCTTACCAGCAGTTCCAGTTCAAGGGCTGGAACGACGAAACGGTGTACGGCTACGTGGTCAAGCCGGCCAATTTCGAAGCGGGCAAGAAGTATCCGGTCGCCTTCCTGATCCACGGCGGCCCGCAGGGCAGCTTCGGCGACAACTTCCATTACCGCTGGAATGCGCAGACCTACGCCGGCGCCGGCTTCGCGGTGGTGATGATCGACTTCCACGGCTCCACCGGTTACGGCCAGGCCTTCACCGACTCGATCTCGCGCGACTGGGGCGGCAAGCCGCTTGAAGACCTGCAGAAGGGATGGGCGGCGGCGCAGCAGCAGTTCGGCTTCCTCGACGGCAGTCGCGCCTGCGCGCTCGGCGGCAGCTACGGCGGCTACATGGTCAACTGGATCGCCGGTCAGTGGCCGGAAGCTTTCCGCTGTCTGGTCAGCCACGCCGGCGTATTCGATGCGCGGATGATGGGATTCAATACCGAAGAGCTGTGGTTCTCCGAGTGGGAAAACGGCGGCACGCCTTGGCAGGTGCCGGAGAACTACGAGCGCTTCAATCCGATCAATCATGTCGACAAGTGGAAGGCGCCGATGCTGGTGATCCACGGTCAGCTCGACTACCGCGTGCTGGTCGAGCAGGGGCTGGCCGCCTTCGGTGCGGCGCAGCGGCGTGGCGTCGACAGCGAGCTGTTGTACTTCCCGGACGAGAACCA
>DASUOA010000128.1:0-3615 GCA_036276895.1 Arenimonas sp.
GGCCTGTTGCGGCCGCGATCGCATGTCCGACACCGCGGCGGCCTGTTCTTCACTGATTTGCGGCAGCAGTCCCGTCATCACCACCGCCAGCCACAGCAGCAGCGGCACCAGCAGCACGGCCAAGCCGCGCAAGAACCAACGCTTCATGTCCGTCCTCCCCCGAGCGACAGCGCGACCATACACCGATTGCCGGCGACGTTCACCCGGCCAAGAACGCAAAGGGCCCGCATCTCGCGACGCGGGCCCGTGAGGGTCTTCAGCGGATTGCGCTCAGTCGCGCATCACAGCGCGCACAGGCAATGGGCGACCGCGCGGTAGGGCGTGCGGGCGCTGCGGTCGAGCCAGCGCAGTTCGTCCTGGGCGCGCTGCAACGCCTCGCGCTCGACGCCGAGCAGGCCCGGGCCCAGCGCGCGTAGCACGCCGTGCAGACGGGCATCGCTGCCCATGTCGGCGAGGAACTTCTCGAAACCGCTGAGCGGTCGCTCCATGTAGCTGACGCCGTAGCTGCCGTCGTCCAGTTCGGCGCGTTCGGCGGCATCGGCGAGGGCATCGCGCAGGCCGCCGAGTTCGTCGACCAGGCCGCGCTCGAGTGCCTGCTGGCCGCTCCAGACGCGACCGCGCGCGACTCGGTCGATTGCTTCGGGCGTGCTGCCGCGGGCCTCGGCGACGCGGCCGGTGAAATCGCGATAGCCCTTGTCGATCACCGACTGGATCAAGGTGCCGATGTTCGGGTCGAACGGGCGGGTTGGGTCGAAGGCGCCCGCCAGCGGCGTGGTGCCGACACCGTCGCTGCGCACGCCGATCTTCTCCAGCACCCGCGGCACCGACATCCACAAGACATACACGCCGATCGAGCCGGTGATGGTGCTGGCATCGGCGTAGATGCGATCGGCGTTCATGGAGATCCAGTAGCCGCCCGAAGCGGCGACGCCCGCCATCGACACCACCACCGGCTTGCCGGCGTCGCGGATCAGTTCGACCTCGCGGCGGATTTGCTCGGACGGGAACACGCCGCCGCCGGGCGAATCGACGCGCAGCACCACCGCCTTGACGTTCTCGTCGTCGCGCGCCTGGCGCAGCAGCGCCGAAGTCGACTCGCCGCCGACGATGCCCGGACCCGGCTGGCCGTGTACGATCTCGCCCTGCGCCACCACCACCGCGACCTGCGGCCGCTGGTCGGGGCCGAGGTGCTGCCGGCGCAGCTGCATCAAGTAGGCGTCGAAGCCGATCTGGCGGAAGCTGTACTCGTCCTCGTCGAGGGCGCCGCGTTCGATCATCAGCTCCTCGAACTGCTGCGCCGTCATCAGCTGGTCGACCAGGCCGGCGTCGAGCGCCAGCTGGGCGAGGTCGCCGCCGGCGGCCTGCACGCGCTCGGGCATCGCCGCGATCATCGCCGAGAGCTCGCCGGCATCGATCTCCCGCGCCGCTGCGAGATCGGCGACGAAGCGCTGCCAGAGGTCGTTCATCCAGAACAGGTCGGCCTCGCGCGCCTCGTCGGAGGCGGCGTCGAGCACGAAGGGCTCGGCCGCGGACTTGAACTCGCCGACCTTGAACAGGTGCACGTCGGCGCCGAGCTTGTCCTGCAGGCCCTCGCGGTAATACATCCGGTAGCGGCCGAGGCCTTCGAGGAAGACCACGCCCTCGGGGTCGAGGTAGATCTCGTCGGCCTGCGCCGCGAGGTAGTACGCCTTCTGTTCCATGCCGCTGGCGAAGGCGACGACCTGCTTGCCGCTGTCGCGGAAATCACGCAACGCCGCGCCGAGCTCGCGCATCGCGGCAAAGCCGGTGGCCTGGAAGCCTTCGCTGCGCAGCACGATGCGGTCGATGCGGGCGTCGTTCTTGGCCGCCTCGATGACCTGCAGCAGGTCGCGCAGCTGGAACTCGATCGCGTCCTCCTCGCCCAGCGCCTTGGACAGTGCGCGATCGGCCGGCGAGCGGGTGAACTCCTCGACCAGCCGGCCACCCAGCTCGAGCACCAGCGCGGTGTCGTTCTGCATCGGCTTGACGCCGGGGCTGGCGGCGATGGCGGCGATCAACAGCACCACCAGCAGCAGGAAGATGGCGTTGAACACGAAGCGGCGGCTGAAGTCGACGGCGGTCCACAGGCCGACGATCAGGCGCCGGATCGGGCCCGGACGGGACGTGTTCATGGGGTGTGCTCCGGAAACTATTGCGCAAAGGATAACCAGCGGGCGCCGGCGGCGCATGCGCCGGAGGTCACGTGCAGGCCGCGTGAAAGGCTCAGCAGCGCAGTGCCAGCTTCCAGAATCGCCAGGCCAGCAAGGTCGCCGCGACGCTCAGGCCGAAGATCAACCCGGTCCAGAAGCCCGGCGCGCCCTGGCCGACGTGCAGGCCGAGCCAGCTGCCCAGCGGCAGGCCCACCGCCCAGTAGGCGAGCACGGTGATCAGCATCGGCATGCGCACGTCCTTCAAGCCGCGCAAGGCGCCGGCCGACAGCGCCTGGATGCCGTCGGGATACTGGAACACCGCCGCGTACAGCATCAGCGTGGTGGCCAGTGCGATCACCGCCGGCTCCGGCGTGATCAGCCCGGCCAGCCAGCCGCCACCGAACACCAGCACGATCGCCGACAGCGATTGCGCGATGAAGGCCAGTCCATAACCCGCGGCGGCCGACCAGCGCACCGCTGATCCATTGCCGGCACCGATGGCGTGGCCGACGCGCACCGTGGTCGCCATGGCGACGCCCAGGGGCACCATGAAGGTGAGGCTCGCGACCAGGATGGCGATCTGGTGCGCGGCGATCTCGACCATGCCGAGGGTGCCGATCAGCAGCGCGGTGGCGACGAACAGGCTGCCCTCCATGAACACCGAGACGCCCATCGGTAGGCCCAGTGCCAGCAGGTCGCGGATCGGCACCCAGCGCGGGCCTTCGAGATGGTGGAACAGGCCGAGGCCGGCGTAGTGCGGCGAGCGGCGCAGGTAGACGAGAAAGCCGAGCGCCTGGCACCAGAGGATGATCGCCACCGCATAGCCCAGGCCCGCCGCGCCGAAGTCGAGCGGGAACATCAGCGCCCAGCCCAGCGGCACCAACAGCGCCAGGCCGCCGAGCCCGAAGACCATGGTCGGCCGGGTCCAGCCGACGCCTTCGCTGAGATTGCGACAGGCGAAATAGATCGCCAGCCCGGGTGCGCCCCAGCTGATCGCGCGCAGGAAGGCTTCCGCCTGCGGTCGCGCCTCGGGCGTGATGCCCAGCAGCTCGAACAGCACCGGCCCGCCGCGCACCAGGAAGAACAATCCGATGCCCAGCAGCAGCGCCAGCCACGCCGCCTGGCGGAACACGCTGCCGATTTCGCTGCGACGACCGGCGCCATTGAGCTGCGCCACCGTCGGCGGCACCGCCATCAGCACGCCGATGCAGATCAGGATCACCAGCGACCACACCGCGCTGCCGACGCCGATCGCTGCCAATGTCACCGGCCCGTGCCGGCCGGCGAGCACGGTATCGACGATGTTCATGCCCATCGACGCCGCCTGGCCGAGCACGATCGGCAGCGCCAGCGCGAAGCTGATGCGCATCTCGCGGCCGAGCCGGTGCAGGCGGGAACGAAGCGAGGACATGGGCGCGGGCCGCGACAGGGCCGGCTATTGTAGGGG
>DASUOA010000129.1:0-2447 GCA_036276895.1 Arenimonas sp.
CCGCCGGGGTCAGACGTCGAGATTGGCGACGCGCAGGGCGTTGTCTTCGATGAACTCGCGGCGCGGCTCGACGACATCGCCCATCAACGTGGCGAAGATCTGGTCGGCCGCGACGGCGTCCTCGATGCGGACCTTGAGCAGGCGGCGGGTGTCCGGATTGACCGTGGTTTCCCACAGCTGCTCCGGGTTCATTTCGCCCAGGCCCTTGAAGCGCTGGATGGTGCGGCCCTTCTTGGCCTCTTCCAGCAGCCATTCCTGCGCCTGCAGGAAGGTCGTCACCGGCTGGCTCTTGCCGCCGCGGCCGACGCTGGCGCCGGGCTGCAGCAGCCCATGCAGCGCGCCGGCCATCTCGGTGACCTGGCGCAGTTCGCCGCCCAGCAGCTGGCCCGCGGCCAGCACCTGGGTGGCGGACAGGCCGTGGTGCTGCTTCTGCACCACCAGGGCGCCGCCGCCGCCTTCGTCGTTCATCGGCTGCACCGAGAACACATACCGCGGGCGGCCGAGGCCGGTGGCGTTGAGGCGCGCCTCGATCTCGCGGCACCAGGGCGCCAGCGAATCGGCCGTGGCGAAATCCTCGGCGGCGAGCGGACGCATCTCCAGCATCGCCTCCAGCACCGGCGTGTCGATGCGGTGCGCGAAGCGGGCGATGGTCTCGCGCACGGCGACGAATTCGAGCAGCAGCTTTTCCAGTGCGGCGGCAGTGATCGGCGGCACGCCCTCGCCCGGACGCAGCTCGGCGTTTTCCACCGCATTGTTGGCCAGGTAGGCGTTCAGCGCGCCATCGTCCTTGAGGTACTGCTCGTTCTTGCCCTGCTTGATCTTGTACAGCGGCGGCAGCCCGATGTAGACGTGGCCGCGCTCGATCAGCTCCGGCATCTGGCGGTAGAAGAACGTCAGCAGCAGCGTGCGGATGTGGCTGCCGTCGACGTCGGCGTCGGTCATCAGGATGATGCGGTGGTAGCGCAGCTTGTCCGGGTTGTACTCGTCCTTGCCGATGCCGCAGCCGAGCGCCGTGATCAGCGTGCCGACTTCGGCGCTGGCCAGCATGCGGTCGAAGCGCGCGCGCTCGACGTTGAGGATCTTGCCCTTGAGCGGCAGGATGGCCTGGGTCTTGCGGTTGCGGCCCTGCTTGGCGGAGCCGCCGGCCGAGTCACCCTCGACGATGAAAAGTTCGGACAGCGCGGGATCTTTTTCCTGGCAGTCGGCCAGCTTGCCCGGCAGGCCGGCGATATCGAGTGCACCCTTGCGGCGGGTCAGGTCGCGCGCCTTGCGCGCGGCTTCGCGCGCACGCGCGGCGTCGACGATCTTGCCGGCGATCGCGCGCGCTTCGTTCGGACGCTCCTGCAGGAACTCCTCCAGCTTCTGTCCGATCACCGACTCGACCGCCGGGCGCACTTCGGAGCTGACCAGCTTTTCCTTGGTCTGCGACGAGAAGCTGGGATCGGGCACCTTCACCGACAGCACGGCGATCATGCCTTCGCGCATGTCGTCGCCGCTCAGCGCGACCTTGGCCTGCTTGGCGATGCCGTTCTGTTCGATGTAGTTGGTCAGCGTGCGGGTCAGCGCGGCGCGGAAACCCTGCAGGTGGGTGCCGCCGTCCTTCTGCGGGATGTTGTTGGTGAAGCAGAACATCGTTTCCTGGTAGGCGTCGGTCCACTGCACGGCGATGTCGACGACGATGCCGTCCTTTTCGCCCGAAGCCGAGATAACCGATTGATGCAGCGGGGTTTTCAGCGCCGCCAGGTGTTCCACGAAACTCTTGATGCCGCCTTCGTACTCGAACAGGTCGCGCTTGCCGTCGGCGCGCTCGTCGATCAGTTCGATCTTGACGCCGGAGTTGAGGAAGCTCAGCTCGCGCAGGCGCTTGGCCAGGATGTCGTAGTGGAACTCGACGTCGGTGAAGATCTCGCTGGCCGGCAGGAAGCGCAGCTCGGTGCCGCGCTTGCCGGAGGGGCCGATGGCCTTGAGCGGGTAGACCGGCTCGCCGAGCGCGTATTCCTGCTCGTAGTGCTGGCCGTCGCGCCAGATGTTGAGCCACAGCTTCGAGGACAGCGCGTTCACCACCGACACGCCCACGCCGTGCAGGCCGCCGGACACCTTGTAGCTGTTGTCGTCGAACTTACCGCCCGCATGCAGCACGGTCATGATGACCTCGGCCGCCGACACGCCCTCTTCCTTGTGGATGTCCACCGGAATGCCGCGGCCGTTGTCCGACACCGAGCAGGAGCCGTCGTTGTGCAGGGTGACCACGACGTGGTCGCAGTAGCCGGCCAGGGCTTCGTCGATGGCGTTGTCCACCACCTCGAAGACCATGTGGTGCAGGCCGGTGCCGTCGTGGACGTCGCCGATGTACATGCCGGGGCGCTTGCGCACTGCTTCCAGTCCGCGCAGCACGGTGATCTTGCTGGAGTCGTAGGCGGTGTTCACGGCGGGGTCGATCGGGGTCT
>DASUOA010000130.1:0-4118 GCA_036276895.1 Arenimonas sp.
CCGGCCGCCCTCACAGCTGCGGCGCCGCCGCGACGACCACTTCGTCTCCGGCGATTTCACGCGACAGCTGGTGTACCGCCATCGCGTACATCGCCGAGATGTTGTAGCGGGTGATCACGAAGAAGTTGGCAAAGCCGAGCCAATGTTCGGGGCCGGCGCTTCCTTCGAGCAGCACCAGCCCTGCCTGCAGGTCGGCATCCATTTCCTGCAACGGCCGATAGCCCAGTGCCGACAGCTCGGCCAGGCTGTGCGTGACCTGCAGGCGCGGCGGCGCTTCCAGCATCTGCGCATCGTCACTCACGGTCGCGGGCGCCACCACGGGCTGCCCCGCCTTCCAGCCATGGGCCACGAAGTAGTTGGCGACCGAGGCGAAGATGTCGGGCTTGGAGGCGAACAGATCGACGCGCCCGTCGCCGTCACCATCGACGGCGTAATTGCGATAGCTCGATGGCATGAACTGACCCCAGCCCATGGCACCGGCGTAGCTGCCCTGCAGGGTATCGAGGTCGAAGCCGTTGTCCTTGGCCAGCCGCATCGCCTGCGCCAGCTCCTTGCGGAAGAACAGTCCCCGCCGCGCTTCGTACTCGACCCGCTCTGGATCGCCGCTGACCGGATAGAAGAACCCTAGCGTGTACAGCGCATCGAGCACGCGATGGTTGCCGGTGATCTTTCCGTAGCTGGTTTCGACGCCGATGATGGCGACGATCACTTCCGCCGGCACGCCGGTCTGATTCTCGACTGCGTCCAGCAACGCGCGATTCTCGTCGAGGAAGGCGCGACCCTCGCGGATGCGCTGCTCGCCGAGGAAGATCGGCCGGTACTGGTGCCAGGGCTTGACCTTCTCGGCCGGCCGCGACATCGCCGCGACGATCGCCGGCTGATGCCGGGCCTTGTCCAGCCAGGACCCGATATCCGCCGGATCGAGCGCATGCTGCTTCGCCGCTTCCTCGATGAACGCGGAGCGCAGTTGCGGATCGGGCGTGGGCGTCGCCTGGGCCGGCGACAGATGGAGGGCGAGCAGCAGCGCGAAGCAGGACGTACGGAGCATGGGCAGGGCTGGCCGGTAGTTGCCGCAATTTACCATGCACTTGCGCGCTGCGCGCTCAGCCGCTGCCGTGCACCTTGCGATGCGCCTGCACCGACATGATGATGCCGAAGCCCAGCAGCAGCGACACCGCCGAGGTACCACCGAAACTCAACAGCGGCATCGGCACGCCGACCACCGGCAGCAGACCCGCGACCATGCCGCCGTTGACCAGCACGTAGATCGAGAAGGTCATCGCCAGCGAGCCGGCCAGCAGCCGTGCGAAACAGTCGCGGGCATTGGCGGCGATCCACAGGCTGCGGCCGATGATGAACAGGTAGAGCCCCAGCACCAGCAGCACGCCGAGCAGACCCCACTCCTCACTGAGCACGGAGAACACGAAATCGGTGGTGCTCTCGGGCAGGAAGTCGAGATGCGACTGGCTGCCCTTGCCCCAGCCCTTGCCGCTCCAGCCGCCCGAGCCGATCGCGATCTTGGACTGGATGATGTTCCAGCCGCTGCCACGCGGGTCGCTCTCGGGATCAAGGAACATGAACACCCGCGCCTGCTGGTAAGGCATCAGGAACTGCCAGGCGATGGGCAAGGCAGCGACGCCCGCTGCCGCAAACAATCCGATCCGCCACCACGCGATACCGGACAGGAACACCGCGAAGGCGCCGGCCGCCGCTACCAACAAGGCGGTGCCGAGATCGGGCTGCAGCGTGATCAGCGCAAACGGCAGGCCGATGATCACCGCGCAGATCGCCAGCGCCGACCAGCCCGGCGGCAACGCGATGCGGTGCAGATACCAGGCGAGCAGCATCGGCACGCTGAGCTTGAGCAACTCGCCCGGCTGCAGATGGAACACGCCGAGGTTCAACCACAGATTGGCGCTGCGTCCCGAGCCGAACGGAAACACCAACAGCAGCAACACCAAGGTCACGGCGAAAAACGCCGGCGCCCAGCGCTTGAGCCGCACCGGCGGCACCCGCGACAACAGCACCAGGCCCGCGAGGCCGGCCGCAAAGCGCGCCGCTTGCGACAGCACCAGCCTTTCACCGCCGCTGGCGCTGGACAGCACCACCAGGCTGCTCGCCATCACCGCGAGCAGCGCCACCAGCAGCGGCAGATCGAGCTTGGACAGCAGCTCGGCGGCGATCGCGCGCAGCCAGCGGATCAGGATCATGGCTGCAGCTCCGCGATCGATGGCTCCGTTGACGGCTTGGTTTCCTCAGCACGCGGCAGCAGCCAGGCGTCGAAGATCCGCCGCGCCACCGGTGCTGCAGCCGTCGAGCCGGAACCGCCGTGCTCGACCACCACGGCCAAGGCGATAGTGGGTGCCTCGGCCGGCGCGTATCCGATGAACAGGGCCTGGTGTCGCAGGTGGAACGGCAGCTTGTTCGGATCCAGCCGCTCGTTGCCCTGCCGGCTCACGCGTTGGGCAGTGCCAGTCTTGCCGGCCATGCGATACGGCGCATCCACAGCGATGCGGCGCGCGCTGCCGGTCGGGCTGTGCACCACGGCCACCAGCCCTTCGCGCACCGCCTCGAGATTGGCGCCGGACTTGGCGATGCGCTGCGGCGGCGGCTGTGGCTCGTCGCGCAAGGCTTCGCCAAAGCCACGCTGGCTGGCGCGCAGCAGATGCGGCCGGTGGCGAATGCCATCGGCACCCAGCGCCGCAGTCGCCACCACCAGCTGCAGCGGCGTCGCCACCCAGTACCCTTGTCCGATAGCGGCATTGACGGTTTCGCCCGGGTACCACTCCTCGTTGCGCTGCTCGCGCTTCCAGCGCCGCGACGGCAGCACACCGCTGGCCTCGCCGACCAGATCGATGCCAGTCGGCGCACCGAAGCCAAGGCCAGCGAAGAAGGTTTCGATTCGATCGATACCCAGCTCCAGCGCCAGCTGGTAGTAATAAGTGTTCACCGATTGCGCCAGCGACTCGCGCAGATCGATCCAGCCATGGCCGCCGGGGCGCCAGTCGCCGTATCCGCGTTCCTGTCCCGGGAGATGGAACATACCGGTGGACAGGATGCGCCGCTCCGGCGTCGTCAAGCCGTACTCCAGACCTGCCAGCGCCATGAACGGCTTCACCGTTGATCCGGGCACGAAGCCGCCCAGCACCACCCGGTTGAACTCTGGCCGCCCCGGATCCTCTCGCAGCAGCGCATAGTCGGCACGGGAAATCCCGTTGACGAACAGGTTCGGGTCGTAAGCCGGCAGGCTGACCATCGCCAGCACTTCGCCGCTGCGCGGATCCAGCGCCACCGCGGCGCCCGGCTGGCCGTCGAAGGCCACCGCCATCGCCTGCTGCAGCTCGGCGTCGATGCTGAGGTGGAGATCCTCGCCGGCCACCGCATCGTGTCGACGCAGCACCCGCAGGGCACGACCGCGGACGTCGGTTTCGACCTCTTCGTAGCCGACTTCGCCGCGCAGCCGCTCTTCGTAATAGCGTTCGATCCCGGTCTTGCCGATATGCGTGAACGCGCTGGAGCGGCTGTCGCCTAGCGCACGCAAGTCGGCCTCGTCGATGCGACCAACGTAGCCCACCGCATGCGCCAGCAACGCGCCATAAGGGTAACGGCGGGTCAGGTAGGGCACTGCCTCGACACCGGGGAAGCGATGCCGATCCACCGCCAGCCGCGCCAGCTCCGACTCGGTCAGGCGCAGCTTCAGCGGGATCGGCTGGAAGCGGCGACTGGCACGCCGCGCCGCCTCGAAGCGTTCGAGATCCTCGTCGCTGATGTCGACGCGCTGGCGCAGGGCGGCGAGCGTCGCCGCCATGTCGTCGACCTGCTCGGGCACCAGTTCCAGGCGATAGGCCGGCACGTTGTCAGCGAGCAGGCGGCCTTGCCGGTCATAGATCAGACCACGTGCCGGCACGATCGCGCGCAGCTTGATGCGATTGGCTTCGGAGCGGGTACGGTACTCGTCATGTTGCAGGACCTGCAGGCGGTAGTAGCCAGCGGCCAGGCCCAGCATGGCCACGGCGATGCCCAGGAATCCCAGCACGGCGCGACGGCGGAACTGCTCCGCCTCGGCATGCGGATTTGTCAGGGGCCGGTGCCGCCGCGACCACTTCATCCGTCATCAA